>JAJQBY010000074.1 GCA_021203045.1 Oscillospiraceae bacterium
CTGGAGCGCATGCGCCGCCTGCGCGAAAAAATAAAGAACAGCTAAGCGAGGAGAGTCCCCCATGGATGGAAAACTGCTGGCCCTGGCCCGCCGGGAAAAAGAGAATATACGCCGCCAAAGCGTCCAGGAGGACCGCCGCAGGCACCAGATTGCCTATGCGAGAGTGCCGGAGCTGCGGCAGCTGGACGACGCCATCGCCGGACTGATGGGCAGCGCCGTATCCGCCGCCCTGGGAGAGGGAACGGACCTGACCCGGGCCCGGCAGGAGAGTCTGGACCTCCAGGCCCGGCGGGCGGAGCTTCTGGTGGAAAACGGCTGGCCTATCGACTGGCTGGACGGGGCCTGGGCCTGCCCCAAATGCCGGGACACCGGCTATGTGCAGGGGCAGATATGCTCCTGCCTGACCGCCCTTTACGAGCAGGAACGGGCCAAGGACCTTTCCACCCTCCTGAAGCTGGGCGGGGAGACCTTCGGCTCCTTTGACCTGAACTACTATGACAGCGCCCCCGACCCCGCCACAGGTATATCCCCCCGCCAGCAGATGGAGACCGTGTTCGGCATATGCTATGACTACGCCCTCCATTTCGGCAAAAACAGCATGAATCTCCTGTTCCAGGGCAGCACAGGGCTTGGAAAGACCTTCCTCTCCGCCTGCATCGCCAGGGAGGTATCCCAGCGGGGCTTTTCCGTGGTGTATGAAACGGCGGTGGCCGCCCTCGGCGCCTACGAACGGGAGCGCTTCTCCCGGGGCGAGGGAGAGGCGGAGGAGGCCGCCTCCCAGACGCGCCGGCTGACCGGCTGCGACCTGCTGATACTGGACGATCTGGGCACGGAGCTGGTAACGGAATTTTCCAAAAGCGCCCTGTATACCCTGATAAACGCCCGCCTGCTGGCCGGGAAAAAGACCGTCATCAGCACGAATCTGACGCCTGCCCAGATCGAGCGCCGCTATACCCCCCAGATCGTCTCCCGCCTGGAGGGGGAATATCAGACCCTTCTCTTTGTGGGCACGGACATCCGCCGCCTGAAAAAAGAGCGGGGCCTGGACTGACGGGATCGCGTCCCGGCAGCCGGCTCATATAAAACGACATAAAAAGTGCTCCCTCCGGACGGACATACGCCTGTCTCCGGAGGGAGCGATGCTTTATTGGGGTCACAGATCAATCCAGACCATACTTGCGCTTGAACTTATCCACGCGGCCGCTGGTATCCACCAGCTTCTGCTTGCCGGTGAAGAACGGATGACACTTGGAGCAGATCTCAACGGTAATGTTCTCCCGGGTGGAGCCGGTCTCGATCACGTTGCCGCAGGCACAGCGGATGGTGGTCTGATAGTACTTAGGATGGATGCCTTCCTTCATTTGAATCACCTCATATCAGGCTGTCTTGAGTGCGGACAGGCCGCCGTTACAAGACGCAAAGCATATGTTATCACAATCCGGCGTAAAATACAACTGTTTTTTCTGCATCCCATCGCCGGTAATTCATAAAAATTTTCCCACAGGGGCCCGTTTCTTCCATTTTTCACCGTTTCAGGCCCCGGCCGCATATTTCGCCGCCGGCGGCGCAAACTACCCCCGAAAAGCTCGGCGCCGGCCGGGAGCGCTCTCTGCTCCTGGCAGCCGTCGGGAGCAAAAGGAGTCATTTTCATGATCATTGACAGAATCGCCCTGATACTCGCCATCATCGGCGGGCTGAACTGGGGCAGCATCGGCCTGTTTCGATTCGATATCGTCGCGTGGATATTCGGCGGGCAGACCGCCGCGGTCTCCCGGGTGATCTATACCCTGGTGGGGCTGGCGGCGCTGTGGTGCATCTCCCTGCTGTTCCGCGCCCGGGATGAGGCGGACGAGGAGGCGTGACCCCGGGCGGGGCCGCGCAAAAGACAAAAGCCGTGACGCTGTATCCGCAGCGGTCACGGCTTTGATATTTACAGGGCCTGCGCATTTCCGTCCCGCCCACTCCCCCTGTTTCGAGCCCATTTTCCGGGACGGCGGCGTATAGTGGAACAGGCGATATCATGACCAGTCAGGGGGTAGAAGAAATGCCTGTGGTAAAAACCGGACGGCGGCGGACAGGGGAGGGCATCCTTATGATCTCCGTGGACGAGATCGACCCGAATCCCTTTCAGCCCCGGCAGAGCTTCGACCGGCAGGCGCTGGAGGAGCTGACGGACAGCATCAGCCGCTATGGGGTGCTCAGCCCCCTGTCCGTGCGCCGCCGGTGCGGCAGATATGAGCTGGTGGCCGGAGAGCGGCGTCTGCGGGCCGCCCGGATGGCCGGGCTGGAGCAGGTGCCCTGCATATTGCTGGACGTGGACGGAGCGGAGTCCGGCGCCATCGCCCTGGTGGAAAATCTGCAGCGGCAGGATCTGGATTTCGTGGAGCAGGCCCAGGGCATCGCCCGGCTGATCGAGCTGTTCGGCCTGAGCCAGGAGGAATGCGCCCGCCGGCTGGGAAAGAGCCAGCCCGCCATCGCCAACAAGCTGCGGCTGCTAAAGCTGCCCGGGGACGTGCTGGAACGGCTGCGGGACGCGGGCCTCTCGGAGCGGCACGGCCGGGCGCTGCTGCGTCTGCCGGAGGATATGGACCGGCGGGCGGCGCTGGAATACATCATCGGGCACCAGCTCACCGTATCCGCCGCCGACCGGTATATCGACAGCCTGCTGTGTCCCCCGCCCGCCCCGGAGGAGAAGACGCTGAACCGCTTCGTGCTGAAGGACGTGCGTGTGTTTCTCAACAGCCTCCAGCACAGTGTGGACATGATGCGCCAGGGCGGCGTGGACGTAGGGGTGCGGCGGCAGCAGACGGAGCAGGAGGTGGTGGTCACCATCCGCATACGCCGCTGACCCCGCCGGGAAAATAATAGGACAGGCTCTTGCCTTGGAGATAGGTCTGGTATAAAATATATACATACTATACACCTATGGATAAGGGAGCGACGATATGGCGGGCAAGAGCCTGATAAACGATTATACCTCCGGCCCCGTGGCCAGGCAGCTGCTGGGCTTTGCCTGGCCCTTCATGGTGTCGAATCTGCTGCAAACCGCCTATAACCTGGTGGATATGATGGTGGTGGGGCAGTTCGTGGGGGCCGCCGGACTTTCCGCGGTCAGCGTGGGCGCCGACCTGATGCATTTTTATACCTTCATCGGCCTGGGCTTCTGCAACGCCGGGCAGGTCATCATCAGCCAATATGTGGGTCTGGGAGACAGAAAGGGCCTTTCCAAAATCGTGGGGACCATGTTCACCTTCGTGCTGGGGCTGAGCCTTCTGGTATCCGCCGTGGGCCTCGGGGGCGTGGACGCCATCATGGGATGGCTGAACGTGCCGGCGGAGGCGCTGGCATACTGCCGGGCCTATACCGTCTGCTGCACGGCGGGGCTGTTTTTCAGCTTCGGCTATGTGATGGTGGCCGCCATCCTGCGGGGCATGGGAGACGCCAAGCGGCCTCTGATCTTCGTGGCCGTCGCCTCGGCCCTGAACGTGGCGCTTGACCTGCTGCTGGTGTCCCATGGCATGGGGACCTTCGGGGCGGCACTGGCCACGGTCATCGCCCAGGGCGTCAGCTTTATCTTTTCCATCGTATACCTCTGGCGGCGGCGGGAAAGCCTGGGCTTCGAGCTCCGGCTGCGGGATCTGATTCCGGACCGCCGGAACCTGGGCCTGCTGCTGAGGCTGGGAATCCCCATGATGATACAGACCTGCGCCATCAGCATCTCCAACCTGTTCGTTTCCAGCCGTATCAACGCCTACGGCGTGACGGTCTCCGCCGTCACGGGAGTGCGCTCCAAGCTGTCCTCCATCGCCAGCATCGTTACCCTGGCCCTGAGTCAGGCGGGGGCCACCATGGTGGGCCAGAACTTCGCCGCTCGGAAGCCGGAACGGGTGCAGCGGACCCTGGTCACGGCCATCCTGCTGGGCGGGGCCTTCGCCGCAGCGCTGTCCGCCGTTATCGCCCTGTGGCCGGAGCAGGTGTTCGCCCTGTTCAACGATGACGCGGAGGTGCTGGCCATGAGCCACGCCTATGTGGCCATCGCGGTCCTGAATTTCTTCGGTTGGGCCTGCCGCGGCCCCAGCACCGCCCTGTGCAACGGCATGGGCTTTCCCGCCATGAACTTCACCCTGGGCCTGGTGGACGGGGTGGTCATGCGTATCGGCCTGTGCCTGCTGCTGGGAGAGGTGTTCCGGATGGGCATTCAGGGCTACTGGCTCGGCAGCGCCCTGGCGGGATACGCCTTTTTTATCGTCATGTTCCCCTATTTCCTCTCCGGGAAATGGAAAAAGCGGGAGCCGCCGGTGGTGGAATAAAAAGGACCCGTATCGAAGCGCGGCGTTTCGATACGGGCCTTTTTATATCCGGTCCTCCAGGGAATCCATATATTCATAATACTCCGCTTCGCAGGCGAACAGCATATAACGGTCGCCTACCTTGCCGTAAAAACCGGCTGCTGTGAAATACCCCCGCATGACGTTGCCTCCTGTTTGTTATGTCTTAAGATGTCCGGAGCTCTCCGGCATGATAAGAATAGCAAAAGAGGTGTCCCATAAACAGGACAGCAAGGGGAGCGTTTAAAAAATCATATGCGATCGTCCTTCGGAACGATGACTCTCACGAAGCCATAGCGGCAATGGCCGGCAAAAAATTCTTCCATGGAGCAGGTCATATCCTCCAGGCCGTCTGCCACGTTAAGAAAGCGGTAAACATGCCCGTCTCCCTGGCGGAGAAAGGGGATAAAGTGCGGCCCTCTCCCCTCCCAATAGCGCAGGATGCCCGCCGGGGCCTGACAGGCGGCCCGCAGGCCGGCCCGCCGTCCAAGACAAAGACGGTAAGCGCCAAATCCGGCAAGATATTGCCGCAGCACCCAAACGGGAGTAGGGCCCGGATGCTTCGCAGGGCGGATGCTGTTCAGCCCGTCCAGCACCTCCCGGAAGGAGACAGCCTGCCCCTGTGCGCGGAGCAGATCGAAGGCCGCCACCCAGCCGCAGCCGTTGATGTTGGAGGTGGAGCCTCGATAGGGGTAGTCGGAAAAGTAATCCTGATCGATGATATATCCGTCATCGGAAAATCCGTTTTGCGGCATAGAGGCCAGCCTCCCTTCCCATTCGCTTAAGGCAAGTATATGCAGCAATTATAGCACGGTTTTTCTTCGGAGGAAAGGGGGCGAAAAATGCTTTACGAACCGGCCCGGGTATTGTATAATCAGTTTTGTATCGTTTACGAGCTTTTGTCAGAAAATCGTATGACAAATATATTTTACAGATAAACCCGCGCCCTGCGTGGGCGGAAAGAGAGACAGTCATGACCTTCATCCTCTATAATCCCCATGCCTGCAGCGGCCAAGGATATGCCGGCGTGCAGAAGGTGGTGGACAGCCTTTGGCCGGAAAAGCCGGCGGTCCGGGACATCACCCAGACGGACATCCGCCCCTTCCTGACCGGTCTGGGCGCGGATGACCAGGCCATTCTCTGCGGAGGAGACGGCACCCTCCACTTTGTAATAAACGCCCTGGAGGGAAAGCCCCCCGCCGTGCCCGTCGATGTGTGGTGGTTCGGCACAGGAAACGACTTTCTCCGGGACGTGCGGCCCGCCGGCGGGGTGCGAAAGGTCAGGCTGAACGACTATATGCAGAGGCTCCCCATGGCGGAGATAAACGGCGAGACCGTGCGCTTTCTCAACAACAGCAGCTTCGGCCTGGACGGACAGGTGTGCGAGCTGGGGGAGGAGATAAAGCAGACGCGAAAAACCAAGGTCAGCTATGTCATGCTGGCCGTTCGCCTGGTGCTGAAGCATTATCACTGGACGGACGCCGATGTCACCGTGGACGGGGAGACCAGACATTATAAAAAGGTCTGGATTGCCTCGGCCCTGAACGGCCGGTATATCGGCGGCGGCATCAAGATCGCCCCAGGGCAGGACAGGCTGAGTCAGGACCTTTGCTGCGTCGTCTGGCACGGCACCGGGCGGCTGGGCACCCTTCTGCGGCTGCCCGCCCTGCTGTGGGGCGGCCATGTAAAGATGAAAAAGCATTGCGATGTCTTTTTCGGCCGGGATATCACCGTGGAGTTTGAACGCCCCTGCGCCATCCAGCTGGATGGAGAGGTGACCTCCGGCGTGACCCGCTACCGCGCCTGGAAATAAAAACGACACGATCGATCATAAGGAGGAAACTCAATGGGCAACTACATTTTAAGCTGCTGCTCTACGGCGGATCTCTCTGCGGAGCATATGGCGGCAAGAGACCTGCACTATATCTGCTTCCACTATTTTCTGGATGATAAGGAATACCCGGACGATCTGGGCCAGACCATACCCTTTGACAGGTTCTATCAGGCCATGACGGACGGCGCCATGACCAAGACCTCCCAAATCAACATATCGGAATATCTGGACTACTTCACCCCCTTCCTGGAGCAGGGGCAGGACATCCTGCACCTGAGCCTCTCCACCGGCATTTCCGGGACGTTCACCTCCGCAGAGAGCGCGGCGGCCATCCTCCGGGAGCGCTATCCCGAGCGGAAGATATACGTTCTGGATTCCCTGGCGGCCTCCTCCGGCTACGGCCTGCTGATGGACAGGCTGGCAGATCTCCGGGATGAGGGCATGGATATCGACAGTCTGTACGCCTGGGCGGAGGAGAACCGCCTGCGCCTGCACCACTGGTTTTTCTCCACCGACCTGACCTTTTTCGTCCGGGGCGGCCGCATATCCAAGGCGTCCGGGGTGTTCGGCGGTCTGCTGAACATCTGCCCCCTGATGAACGTGGACGTACAGGGCCGCCTTATCCCCCGGGAAAAAATACGCACCAAGGCGAAGGTCATCCGGGCCATCGTGGACAAAATGGAGCAGCACGCCGAGGGCGGCCTTGCCTATAGCGGAAAGTGCTATATCTCCATGTCCGCCTGCCGGGAGGACGCGGAGGAGGTTGCAAAACTGGTGGAGGAACGCTTCCCCCATCTGAACGGCAGGGTGCTCATCAACAGCATCGGCACCACCATCGGCAGCCACACCGGCCCGGGCACCGTGGCCCTGTTCTTCTGGGGAGACAAGCGGGAGGACTGACCGGCCGGGGCGGTATCTGAATATATCCCTTCAACAAAAAACCAGGCAGTTCAAAAAGCTTTGATACTGCCTGGTTTAAATTTATATGCTTCTGCTTTGGATTCTGCCGGAGTTGCGGCGGAGGCCAATGCGGTTGTAATGGAAACTATAGAAGCAAAGGTTTCGCAATTCAAAGCGGCTTTGACCGAACTCTATAGCGACACAATCAGCACAGACTTTGTAAAAAGCATTGTTGATTTTGGTACATCCGCAATAGAAGTAATTGATAATGTAGTAGAAAAAATCGGTTCTCTTGGTACATTAGCCATTGGAGTCGGAGCCGTAAAAGGCATAACGAGTTTAGTTTCGCGGAAAAGCGGAGGCGAACACAGATAAGAAAACCGCATAATGGCGCGGCAACAAGTCTGTGATTAATTCTCGACAAAAATTAAGGGGTATATGCTGGAAAACCCGGTTAAACTATCCATACCACAACACAGCGGGAAACCGCAAATGTGAAGGTTACGAAAGTAGAAAGAAATGGATAGCTGGCGCATGGCAAACAATGAACCTAAACGCTATTAAAAAGATGGGCAATCAGCAGAACGGCGCAATAAAGGCGCAATTCTCAGAGACTACCCACCCTTTGAGTTATTACCGCCATAGAGTAATGGCTTATAATGTATAGTCCAACGTGACAGTTAAAACATATATCCGCAGTTATTGCACTTGAACTGCGATTTCGCGGATTTACTAAAAATACCCATTGTGGCGAATCCAACGGCTTTACGGCCAAATGATATGGTGTCTATGTTCGTGGAATTACAGGCAGGACAGTGCGGCGCATTGGCTTGTTTTTCTTCATGCGATTTTCTTAATCTATCCCACTTTTCATTTAAAGGGTTTGGTTCTTCCATTGATGATGGAATAAAATCAACAATTAGGTCAAAATTTTCACCTTCTACAGTTTTCTTTAAATAATCTTTATTTTGCCCTAATATTCCTTCTAACAGTATACTTCCCGGATTGTTTAAATTTTTCCATGTGTTTTCTTTGGATGCACCGTATATATCTATTAATAATGTGGATGCCAAAACAATATTTGAATTGCGTTTTAATCCGGTGAATATACAATGTAAGTGCAACAGTCAAAAAGACGAAAAAGAATGACTCA
>JAJQBY010000144.1:0-423 GCA_021203045.1 Oscillospiraceae bacterium
AAGGGGAGGTGGCAGCGCCGCAGGCGCTGACGGAGAGGTTTCCCCCGTACCGGCAGTACGAATAACGGACACCGCACCGCCACCCTTCGACACCATCCGACACGCATCGACACTCCCCGACGGGATTCGACACGGGGCGACACATATTGACATGGCCCGACATGGCTCGACATCCCCCGACAGGGGACGACATAATTCGACAGCGGGTGACGCGGTTCGACGGCCTTCGACATGGGGCGGCAGCGTTCGACACCATTCGACACGAGCAGTCACCGTTCGACCCGGTTCGACACCGGCAGCCACCGTTCGACATGATTCGACACCGGCAGCCAACATTCGACAAAATTCGACAAGCACAGACAAACAAAAACAAAAGTGGACACCCAAAGACAAAAAAAAACAAAAATACAAAAACAAAAACAA
>JAJQBY010000144.1:433-8197 GCA_021203045.1 Oscillospiraceae bacterium
CACCTGTAGACAGAGTAGTACGGGGTCAGACTCAGTTTTGCATAGTTGTACTGCATTCGACACGGGGCGGCAGCTTTCGACACGATTCGACACGGACAGCCACCGTTCGACCCGATTCGACACCGGCAGCCATGGTTCGACATGATTCGACAATGGCAGTCACCGTTCGACACCATTCGACACGACCCGACATTCCCTACCAAAGGTGGGGAACGAAAAACTAACACCAACAATCGTTCACACACAAAGTGGGTTATTGAGCCCACAAAAAATACCAAAATACAGGAGGAACCCATGGACAAGAAAACCTACGACCAGAGCATACAGAACACCGGACCCCAGGAGGTGCCGGCGCTGAAGAAGGGCCGGAGCAAGAACAGGAGCCGGGCCCATCGGGGCCGGGACCTGCGGAGCGGGAAGTAAGGAGGGCCTATGGAACAGAGCACCCTGACGGATACCCCGGTCTCCCCGACGGACAGGGAGGCGGAGCGGGCGGCCATCGCCGGGCAGCGGGAGCGCAACCGGATGGAGCGGGCCCGGCTCACGGCGGAGGAGCAGGTGCGGCAGATCGGCCAGCTGGACGGCCGCATCCGAAGCATGGACGATCTGATCGCCATGCCGGAATACGACCGATTCTACGCCCTGGTGAAGCGGGGGGCCGACCTGGTGCAGGCCTATAAGCTGACCTGCTATGACCGGCTCATGCAGCAGACGGCGGAGGCGGCCTCCCGCCAGACCATGCGGAGCCTGGCCTCCCGGCAGCACTTGACGGCCCTGGCCGGACAGCCGGGGGAGGGGAGTCAGCCCGCCGTCCCGGCGGAGGTGGCGGCGGAGTTCCGCCTTGCCAAGCCCGGCATCTCCGACCAGGAGATACGCCGCAAATGGCGCCGCTTCCAGGGCTATAAGCGGCAGTAAGCGACGGTATGTGACGGTGTTCGACGGGAGACGACGGGATTCGACATTGGGAGCGGGGACGGCCCGGCGGACGGCTTCGCCTGCGCCGGGAACCTCTCCACCATGCTTACGCATGGTCCCCCTCCCCTTTCAGGGGAGGCTTAGATAGACGATTGTCTGTACCGTAGTTCGTTACAATGCACCAGACTGCAACTACGGATGCCTCCCCTGAAAGGGGAGGTGGCAGCGCCGCAGGCGCTGACGGAGAGGTTTCCCCCGTACCGGCAGTACGAATAACGGACACCGCACCGCCACCCTTCGACACCATCCGACACGCATCGACACTCCCCGACGGGATTCGACACGGGGCGACACATATTGACATGGCCCGACATGGCTCGACATCCCCCGACAGGAGGCGACATAATTCGACACCGGGTGACGAGGTTCGACAGGGAACGGCAGTGTTCGACACTGTTCGACATCTGCATACAGGATTCGACACCATTCGACATTGGGTGACATAATTCGACACTGTTCGACACCAGCTTACAGACTTCGACATCATTCGACAGAGCGTGACAGTGTTCGACGGCGTTCGACAGAGCATGACGCCCTTCGACAATGGTTGACACCCTTCGACATCCTTCGACACGCACCGCCAGCCTTCGACAAAACTCGCCACCAATCGCCACCAACCGACACCAACCGACAAAAAAGGAGGAGCAACAATGGCATTTCTGCCTTATTCCTATGACAGCGGGCAGCCTCTGCCCTTTGAGTATTACCCCGTGGACGGGAGCGGGGACATTTATGTGGGCCAGGTCATGGCCCTGAGCGGGGGACAGCTGGTCCCCGGCAACAGTTCGGACTATATCTCCATGCGGGAGGAGTCCGCCCCGGCGGCGGGAACGGTCATCCCGGTCATCCGGGCGACCCAGGATGCGGTCTTTGAGGCCCCCCTGGGGGCGGCGGCTCCGGGCCTCCGGGCCGGGACCACCTGCTCCGTCAGCGACGACGGCATGAGCCTGAACCTGGACGGGGGCAGCTCGGTAGTCATCATCGGCCTGGACGGGGAGGGCGAGGGGGACCTGTGCCGGGTCCGCTTCCTGCCCCGCAGCGAGACTTAACAGAGAGGAGACAGACATATGGCAAATATCGTGATCGCGGAGGGGTCCGGCCGGCTGGACACCCTTTACGGAAAGTATCAGGCCCCCATCGCCAGCTGCATCGAGGATGTGGCGGAGGCCTGGAAGGTCAGGGAGATCGGCCCGAAGATCTTCCGCCAGGTCAAGAGCGAGAACTGGGCGGAGGCCTTCACCAGCGTCACCGCCGCCGGCGACTGGCAGGTGGTGGGGGAGAACGGGGCCCATCCCGCCAACGGCTTCGAGGAGGGCTATCCCAAGACCATCGTGAATCAGGTCTGGAAAAGCCAGATCGCCATCTCCCGGGAGATGCGGGACGACAACAAGATCGGGGAGATGACCAAGCGGGCCACCAAGCTCACCGATTCCTTCTATCGCACCAGGGAGCGGTTCTTTGCCAATCTCCTGGGCACCGCCAGCCGGGGCAGCACCGCCCTCACCATCAACGGCTTCGATTTCGACTGCGCCAGCGCGGACGGCCTGTGCCTTTTCAGCACCGCCCACCCCGCCAAGGTATCCGGGGAGGCCCAGGGCAATATGTTCGCGGACGCCTTTTCCGATACCGCCCTGGGGGCGGCCATGACCGCCATGCAGAACTTCCGCGGCGACAACGGGGAGACCCTGGGTCTGGAGCCGGACACCATCATCATCCCCAATATCGCAAGCCTGAAGCGGGACGTGTTCGCCGTCCTGGGCTCCTATGAGGCCCCCGGCGCGTCCACCAACGACTTCAACTATCTTTTCGGCTCCATGCGGGTCCTGGTCTGGCCCTATCTGAACGACTACATCGGCTCCGATAATGCCGCCCCCTGGTTCCTGATGGACAGCTCCTATAACGACCAGTGCGACGGCGCCGCCTGGCTGGACCGTGTGGACTGCGAGATCACCAGCCGATTGGGCGCCAACGACGAGAATATCTGGGATGGATATGCCCGCCTCTCCGCCGGGTTTGTGGACTGGTGGTTCATTCTGGGCGGCGGCCTTAGTGGAGGTGCAACCCTGTAACGGGGGCCGGCGGGTCTTTTGCTCGCTGAGCTTCGTTACGGCTCCTCGACATCGTCGGCACAAAGTCCGCTTAGCTACGCTCTTTTTAGCAAAAGAGCATCCGCACGCTCCCTTTGCGCCTCCTCTCCCCGCAAAGCAGGCTTTGCGGGGGCCCCGGAGGCACGCCTTCGTCGGGGCGCCTCGCCATAATAGCTCTCGTAAAAAAGTACAATTTGAAAAATTGGACTTTTTTTTAGCGCGAAGCGCGTCGAGAGCTTATGAAGCGACTTTTGCGACCCAGCAGGGGCGCAAAAGGGCAGCGCCTCAGGCGATGCCATAAGCTTCAGCGGGCAAAATCCCTCGCCGTGCGTTGTCTGACATCATCGGCCAGCGCGGGGGCCTCGGCCCCCTGCTGGCGGGTGCGTGGATACGCACTGCGGGGGAGGGACGGACGCCCGGCGGACGGCTACGCCTGCGCCGGGAACCTCTCCACCATGCTAACGCATGGTCCCCCTCCCCTTTTACCCGCAGGGCACTTCGCAGGGGAGGCTTCCGTAGTTGCAGTCGGGCGCATTGTAACGAACTACGGTACAGACAATCGTCTAGATAAGCCTCCCCTGAAAGGGGAGGGGGACCGCCCGTCAGGGCGGTGGAGAGGTTCCTCCCCCTATGGGGGAGGTGGCAGCGCCGCAGGCGCTGACGAAGGGGGCCGTCTCCCCGGGCAGTGCGTACAAACCGCCCTCCCCAACAGCGCCCCCAAGATTCATTTTACAGCAAGGAGAAACCAATGACCAACGACCAACGAAAAAAGCTGGAATACTGGCAGGAGAAGCTGGACCGCTATGACAGCGCCTTCGCCCCGGAGGTGGAGAAGATGGACCGGCGGGATGAGATATACCGGGGCCGGAGCCGTATCGATCAGCTGGTGGACGGGGACGTGGTCCGCTCCACGCCCCATGTGCGGAACATCGCCGCGGAGCTGATCGAGGCCCAGGTGGACCCCAACATCCCCCAGCCCAAGGTGACGGCCCTGCGCCGGAAGGACGAGCATCTCGCGGCGCTTATCGAGGATATGCTCCGCAATAAGCTGGACCAGCTGCCTATGGAGATACTCAACGACCAGATGGAGCGGACGGTGCCCATCCAGGGGGGCGGGCTGTTCGTCCTGGAGTGGGACAGCACCCGCCCCGCCCCCGGGGGCGGCATGGGGCAGAGCGTGGTGTCCGTGCTCCATCCCAGGCAGCTGGCCCCTCAGCCCGGAGTCACCGGGGACCTGTGGGAGATGGACGACTTCATCCTGAAGCTGCCCCAGACCAAGAGCTTCATCCGCCGCCGGCACGGGGTGGATATGACCGATGCCGGGGAGGAGGAGCCCGCCGTCCGTGGCGGGGACGTATCCCCCTCGGACGAGCTGGTGACCCAGTATGTGGCCTATTACCGCAACGATCAGGGAGGCATCGGCCTGTTCTCCTGGGCGGAGGATACCGTCCTGGAGGACATGGAGGACTGCCAGAGCCGCATGCTGTGCCGGTGCGAGAGCTGCGGGGCGGTGCAGCAGTCGGACCTGCCCCCCTGGGACGAGGATGAGGACGAGGAGGATGGGGACGGGCCCCGGACCTGCCCCCTCTGCGGGGGACGGCTCGTCACCGCCCCGGAGGAATATCAGGAGCTGTGGCTCCCGGTGCAGCGCTCGGACGGCTCCGTTATCCCCGGGGCGGACCCGGTCACCGGTCAGCCCAACCGGATACCTTATTATAAACCGGATATCTTCCCCGTGTTTTTGCAGAAATCCGTTTCCGTATACGGCCGGCTTCTGGGGGAGTCGGATGTGGACAAGGTGGCCGACCAGCAGAACACCATCAACCGCCTGGAAAAGAGCATCATCGACCAGCTCCTGGCCGCCGGCAGCTATATCACCCTGCCCCCGGACCCCTCCATCCGGGTGGATACCGGGGTGGCCAAGGCCATCCGGCTGAAAAACGCCGCCGACCGGAGCTACCTGGGGGTATACGACCTGAAGTGCGATGTGGAGCAGCCCCTGGCCTATATGGATTATGTATACCAGGAGGCCCGGGACCTGGTGGGCATCACCGATTCCTATCAGGGCCGGCGGGACGCCACCGCCACCAGCGGGGTGGCCAAGGAGTTCGCCGCCAATCAGACCGCCGGGCGGCTCCAGTCCAAGCGGGTGATGAAAAACGCCTGCTGGGCGCGGCTTTTCGAGGCCCTGTTCAAGTATGAGCTGGCCTATGCGGACGAGCGCCGGCCCATCCGGGGCCTGGATGAGAACGGGGAGCCGGTGGACGAGGAATGGGACCGGTGGGATTTTCTGGAGCAGGAGGAGGACGGGCAGTACCGCTGGAACGACCGGTTCCTGTTTTCCTGTGACAGCGCCCAGGCCCTGGCCGCCGACCGGACGGCCATGTGGCAGGAGACCCAGGCCTACTTCACCGCCGGGGCCTTCGGGGACCCGGCCCTGCCGGAGACCCGCCTGCTGTTCTGGCAGAAGATGGAGCAGCTCCACTATCCCGGGGCGGCCCACACCAGGCAGGCCCTCCTGCGTCAGCAGCAGGCCGGTCAGACCGCCCCGCCCCCGGCGGGGACCGTGGAGGGAGGGAGCCCGATATGACCCTGAACGATATCCTGCCCTGGGCGGAGGAGATGCGCCCCAGCGCCTATAGCGCCCAACGCCTGACGGAGTGGATAAACGATCTGGAGGCCGCCGTGTGGAGCGACGTGCTCCTGAACCCCGGCCCCCGGCAGGACCTTGACCCGGACACGGACGGGGACAGGCGTCTGCTCCTGCCCGGCCGCTGGCGCCGGCTCTATACCACCTGGCTTGGGGCCATGGTGGACTATGCCAACGGGGAGTACAGCCAGTACGATAACGAGCTGACCCAGTTCAACGCCTGCATGGACGAGCTGTCCGCCTGGTACGCCCGGCGATACGCCCCGGCGGACGCCCCCGCCCGCCGGATACGGGCCGGGACCCTGACCGGAGGAGAGACCCTGACCGTCTCCGTCCCCGCCGGGGCGGCGGTGCTGGCGGTCCGCTGCCGGATAACGGAGGCCTTCGACGGGGAGGGCGGCCTGACCCTGGGCACGGAGGAGGACCCGGCCCTTGTGCTGGACAGCGCGGATACGGACCCCGCCACCCCCGGGACCTATATCACCCGGCGTCTGACCGTCCTCCCGCCCCGCGCCCCTCTCCTGTTCGCCGCCCCCGAGGGCTCCACCGAGGGAGAAGCTACGCTGCATCTGCTGGTGCAACTGCCTGCGGGGTGAGGGGGCCGGGTCTTTTGCTCGCTGAGCTTCGTTGCGGCTCCTCGACGTACACACGGTACGCCTTCGTCGCCGCGCCTCGTCAGCGGGCAAAATCCCTCGGCCCCTGTGAACCTGCGCCGGGGGACGGCCCCCGCCGCAGTGCGACACACCGCACCACCACACCACACACAAAAACCAGAAGGGAGCAACAATATGCCAACCACCAGCGACGTGATCGCCGCCTTCGCCTATTACATCGGCAGCGGCGGCTACTATGAAAAAGCCAGCGCGAAAAATCTCAGCCGGGAGGTATCGGATTTTGCCGCGAACAAGGGCAGCGCCAACTATACCTATATGGGCAAGCTCTGCGGGGTGAACCCCGGGGCCTGGTGCGCCATGATGGTGTCCACCGCCGTATACGAGGCCTGCGGCAGCGATAAGGCCGCCGCGAGGGAGGCCATGTGGGGCGTCTGGCCCTATACCTCCTGCAACCAGCTGTTCGACGCGGGCCTTGCCCATGACGCCAGCCATTACAGCCCCTGGCAGCTCACCGCCAAGGGCCGGACGGGGGAGGCCTATATGCCTCAGGCCGGGGATGTGATCGTCTTTTCCGATAACGGCACCACCCGCACCCATACGGGCCTTGTCTACGCCGTGGACAGCGCCACGGTCTATACCTATGAGGGCAACTCCGGCAACATGGCCCGGAAGCGGAGCTATGCCCTGACCAGCAGCTACATTTACGGTTATGTCACCCTGAACCTGACCGGGGAGACCCCGGATACGGACGACGGCGCGGACGCCTCCGGTATCGCCCAATTCCAGCGCTGGCTGGATGTATCCGCGGACGGCGTATACGGCCCGGAGACCAAGGCCGCCGCGGTGAAGGCCCATCAGCGTTATGTGAACGCCGCCTACGGGGCGGGCATCGCCGAGGACGGGGTCTGGGGCCCGGATACCTATTACGCCACGGAGCGGGTCCAGCGCCCGGACGACACGGACGATGTGACCGTCTGGCAGGGGCTGCTGTACTGCCTGGGCTATGACCCGGTGGGCCTGGACGGCAGCTTCGGGGCCAATACGGAATCCGCCACCATGGAGCTGCAAAACGACAAGGGCCTGAACGCCACCGGCATCGCCGACGCCTATACCTGGGCCCGCGCCCTGGGGTCCGGCCGCCCGGCCCATACGGTGCTGAAAAAGGGCAGCGCCGGCCAGGAGGTGCGCTATCTCCAGCGGCTCCTGACCGAGCAGGGCCATACCCTCCAAACCGACGGCAAATTCGGCTCCAAGACCCGCGCCGCCGTGCTGGAATATCAGACCGCCCAGGGCCTGGACGCGGACGGCATCGTAGGCCCCCTGACCTGGGCCGCCATCGAGTGAGGGGCGGTGCGGCGTGACGGAGTGCGGGGGAGGACGGACGCCCGGCGGACGGCTACGCCTGCGCCGGGAACCTCTCCACCATGCTTACGCATGG
>JAJQBY010000008.1 GCA_021203045.1 Oscillospiraceae bacterium
ACATACGCACTGCCGGCAGAGACCCCCTCCGTCAGCGCCTGCGGCGCTGCCACCTCCCCCAAGGGGGGGAGGGAACCCCTCCACCGCACGCCGTCACACCGTGCCCCCGCGTCCCGATACGCCCCTCATCATACTCCCAGGGTAATGGATCAGAGGGACAGCTTATTGCGGATATCCTCCGGCAGCTCACGGATTTTCGTTCCGTGGAGGTCCAGCATCTCCAGGTTGGTCAGGTTGCCGATGGAGTCCGGCAGCTCACGGATTTTCGTGCCGGATAGGTTCAGCTCCCACAGCTTGGTCAGGTTGCCGATGGCCTCCGGCAGCGCCCTGATCTCCGTGTAGGAAAGGTCCAACTCCCGCAGCTCGGTCAGCTCGCCGATGGCCTCCGGCAGCGCCCTGATCTCCGTGTAGGAAAGGTCCAGCATCTCCAGGTTGGTCAGGTTGCCGATGAAGTCCGGCAGCTCACGGATTTTCGTGCCGGATAGGCCCAGCTCCCGCAGCTCGGTCAGGCTGCCGATGGCCTCCGGCAATGCGCAGATTCCTGTTTGGCTCAGACGCAGCTCCCGCAGCTCAGTCAGGTTTCCAATGGATTCCGGCAACGTGATGATTCCTCTATTGGAAAGCTCCAAAATCCGCAGGCTGCTCAGGTTACCGATAGATTCCGGCAGCGTGCTGATTCTCGTGTAAGCGAGATACAGCCCCTCCAATCTGCTCAGCTCGCCGATAGCCTCCGGCAGCGTACTGATATCTGTGCCGGATAGGTCCCAGCTCCCGCAGCTCGGTCAGCTCGCCGATGGCCTCCAGTAGCCGCAGCGCCTCCCGCGCGGCCTTCCCCTGCAATTTCTTTTCCATGGTCATTCCTTCCTTTCTCCGCGCCACCCCCGGGCGCCGGTTTTTATATTGATAGCATGCTTCCCCTTAAAAACCAAAGCAAATCAAGGGAATCGCCGCCCCCGTGCCTATAATATTTTCAAATACATATCCAGCCTTGCGTTGATGTACCCCGCAAAGAGGCCCTCCATGGGGGAGAGGTCGTGCTTCACATGATACGCATCGAAGGCGTCGTAGTACGCGGCCCTGTCAGAGAATTTGATATCGATAGGCGGGTAGCCCGCCTTCATAAGCTCCAGATTCACCAGCAAACGGCCGGTCCTGCCGTTGCCGTCGATAAAGGGGTGGATGCTCTCAAACTCAATATGAAAGCGGGCAAGTCTTGTCACGATATTTTCCCTGCTTTCGCCGTAGTCCAGCAAAAGCTGCTCCATTTTCGGCCGGATAAGATAGGGCTGGACCGGCTCGTGACGGGCGCCCATGATGCGCACGGGAACTCTCCGGTATACCCCCCGGTCCTCCCTTTTATCCGCAAGCACAAGGTAATGTATCTGCCTTATCACGCTCTCGCTGAGCGGCGCGCTTTCCTTTACCAGCTCGCATACATAATCAAACGCTTCCTTATGGCCCACCGCCTCCATGTGGTCCTTCAGGGGCTTCCGGTCGATGGTAAGGCCCCGCAGGACCAGATCGGTCTCCCGCAGGGTCAGGGTGTTGCCCTCTATCGCATTGGAGTTATAGGTGTATTCCACCGCAAACTCCTCATGCAGTCTGGTAGCCTCCCCCGCCGTCAGGGGACGCCTGCCGTCCAGCTCCGCTTTCTTCCGTTCGATCTGCGCAAGGACGCTTTCCCCGGATTTATACCGCCCGTCCTCCGGCTTCTGCGCATCCGCCGGGATTTTCCAGCCCCGGCCCTCCTGAAAGGCCCCGGGAATCCTCCCCTGCGCGCACAGGACCCGTATCCGCCTGTCGGAAATTCCCCATTTTTCCGCCGCCTCTTTTACCGTCATA
Source organism: Oscillospiraceae bacterium (assembly GCA_021203045.1). Taxonomy (GTDB): domain Bacteria; phylum Bacillota; class Clostridia; order Oscillospirales; family Oscillospiraceae; genus CAJOIG01. The sequence goes on from JAJQBY010000008.1 coordinate 1,843, forward strand.
AGCATCCGCCCGCTCCTCCGATCTGTCGCTTCGGATTTCATTATATCACGTTATCGGAATAATATCCACCCCATCGGAACAACGCTTTCCACCTTATCGGAATAATGCAAAGAGGAAGCCGCTCGCCGGTCACGTTAAAAAGCCGGAGCAAATCAAGGGAATCGCTCGCCCCGATAAGCGCGGGCGTCTTATGTTTTTTCTTACGTTTCTCGAGAAACATAACAAAATCCGCAAGGAACATAACAAAATTTCAGAATTTTTCTTACGTTTCTTCTTTATTTCTTCCGTTTCTTATGCCGGTCTGCCCGTCGTCCGGCCATTGCGCCCCCCGCGCCAATCACATTCACGCCATACCCCCCCGCCGGGCCCTTTCTGCGCTATTCCTGCGGCAGCACGTCCCGGATATAGGCCTTCACGGTGGAATATACCATTTCAAACGGCGGCTTCTCCACATCTCCCGTCAGCCGGAATTTGTCATAAGCATGTCTCAGATCCTCCGGACGGCTCAGGAAGCCGGTGAACCGCTCCAGCCGCTTCCCGCCGGCCTCCAGCGTCTGCAATACCTCAGCGCCATGGAAGACGAACGCCTGAGAGAGATAGTACAGGTCTACCACGTCCTTAATCCGGCGAAAAACCCTGTCGGTAGAAATCGCGGACACCTTGTCCGCAAGCATCTGCGCCGGCGTAACGCCGCGGAAGCGAAAGCCCTCTATCTCATATAGCTGCGTCGCCGCCGCAGGCCGGTTCACATCGATATCCATGGAAAACAGTATCTCCCCGGTAGCGCCGTCCGCCAGCTCAAAACCGGCGGAACGGCCCTCGCCGTACATACGGTAAAGGCTCACCTCCAGGTCAATGCCGCCCTCCCTGAGCGCATTTTGCAGGGAAGCTGTCATCTGTTCGGCAGCCGGCGCCGTTTCCGAATACCAGTTTGCGTCGATATCCACCGTATGCCTGATCTCCTCCGTATACCCCGCCTCCAGCAGGCAGGCCTTCAGCACCATCGACCCCTTGAAATCAATGGGTATCCCGCTGTCGTATACGGCCTTCATCACCTGATACATCAGTCTTTCTTCCGCTGTCATCATAGCCGCATTTCCCTATTCCGTATAATAGTCCGCCGCGGCCTCTGCCAGCGCCGCGAACCTGTCCTGATATTCGGGGACAACGAACAGCCCGGCGAAGCTGCCGCCGTTTCTGTAATAATACCGGCTGAGCGCCTCCGTAATGCCCTGCATATCCAGGATAGCCTCGTTAGCCAGCGCGTCCGCCAGCGTCCGCTCAAAATCGGTATACCGCAGGCCGTTTTTTTCCTCCACATTATAGGGGCCGATCTGATCGCCCAGCAGCACGACGCCGTTGAAGCGGGCAGCGGCGGCGCTGCCGTAGCCCCATACGATAAACTCATCGCTGCGTCCGCCGAAGCTGCCCTGACACATCAGCGCCTCGTCCAGCGCGAACACAAACGGATCTCCGATACGCTCCTGAACCGCCTTGAGCCACGATATGGCCCCCACATAATCCCTGCGCTCCGGCAGGTCCTCCTTGCGCGGGTCATACCGGGGAAGGACCGCCGTCCTTCTGTTTGCAAGATCAGCGCGAATGCGCTCTCCCAACAGGTCGAGCATATATGCAGGGGGCTTGCGCACCCCCGTTTCCCAGTTCTGAACCGTACGAAACGGAATATGATACCGGGCGGCAAACTCGCTTTGCGTATCGCCCAGCCGTGTTCTCATTTCACGAATGTCCATTTTCATCGCCTCCCCCTTATGATACACCCAATGGGTGCATCCGTCAAGCACAGCCCCGCCCCTCACCAGCCCCCCAGGGTGATGGCGCAGAGGGACAGCTTATCGCGGATATCCTGCGGCACCTCGCTGATCTCCGTGTCGTTAAGGGTCAGCCCCCGCAGGCCGGTCAGGTTGCCGATGGATGCCGGCAGGGCGCTGACCTCCGTTTCGGAGAGAAACAGCCATTGCAGGTGGGTCAGGTTCCCGATGGCCTCCGGCAGCGCGCTGATTTTCGTGTCGGAGAGATACAGCCCCCACAGCTTGGTCAGCGCGCCGATGGCCTCCGGCAGCTCACGGATTTTCGTGCCGGCGAGATTCAGCACCCGCAGGTTTCGCAGGCCGCCGATGGATGCCGGCAGCTCACGGATTCTCGTGTAAGCGAGACGCAGCCTCTCCAGCCCGCTCAGCTCACCGATGGTCTCCGGCAGCGCCCTGATCTCCGTGTTGTTGAGATCCAGAATCCGCAGCCCGCTCATCCTGCCTATGGATTCCGGCAGCGCAGCGATCTCTGAGCCGGTAAGCGTAATCTACCGCAGCTCGGTCACCTTGCCGATAGCCTACGGCAGCGCCGTGATTTGCGTGCGTAAGAGATGCAGGGCCGGCAGCCCGGGCAGGGTGCCGATGGCCTCCGGCAGCGCAACGATCTCCGTGCCGATCAGCTTCAGCCTCTCCAGCCCGGTCAGGTTCCCGATGGCCTCCGGCAGCTCGCTGATTTCTGTTCTGTTGAGCTCCAGGACCTGCAGCCCGGTCAGCCTGCCGATGGATTCCGGCAGCACATCGATACCCGTGCCGGAGAGGTCCAGCTCCCGCAGCCCGGTCAGATCGCCGATGGGGTCCGGCAGCCTGCTTTCGCCCTTCTCCAGCAGCCGCAGCGCCTCCCGCGCGGCCTCCCCCCTCAATGCCTTTTCCATGTCATTCCCCTTCCCCGCATTTTGCGTCTGATATAAGCCGGTACAAAATCATTTACAGCCTTCGATATACTGTGAAATACATGGTGACGAAGCAGGCCAGGCCGCCCACAAGGTTTGAGACGGGCTCCGCAAGAAATACGCCGTCGGTGCCAAGGCCCATAAGCATGGGCAGGAGCATCGTCAGCGGAACCACGATCACGACCTTCCGCAGGATGGAGAAAAACACGGCGCTTTTCGCCCTTCCGAGCCCCACAAAGGTGGACTGTCCCATGAATTGCAGGCTCATGAATACAAAGCCCATAAAATAAATCCGCAGCGCCCTGGCTCCCAGGGCTATGGTCTGGGCGTCGCTTGAAAATATCCGGATAAAGGCGGCCGGAAACGCCTCGATGACCAGCCACATAAACGCCGTATAGACGATTCCGGTCACCGCCATGAAGCGTATGCCCTCTTTTACTCTCTCCGGCTTTTTCGCGCCGTAATTATATCCCAGCACCGGCTGTCCGCCGCTGCTTATGCCCGTCACCGGCAGAGAGGCCATTTCGCGGACGCTGTTAATAATGGTCATGATGCCCACATACAGATCGCCGCCGTAATTTTGCAGCGTAACATTGCACACGATCTGCACCAGGCAGTTTGTCGCCTGCTGCATGAATCCGCTCACGCCCAGGCCCAGAACGCCGGTAACCGTCCGGCGCTTCAGCTTCATATAACGTATCTTGAGCGTTATGCCTGTTTTTCCTGCAATTAAAAAGTGCATGACCCAGACGGCCGAAACGCATTGACTTATGACTGTCGCCAGCGCGGCCCCCTCCACGCCCATGGAAAGACCGAAGATAAAAACGGGGTCAAGGATAAGATTCAGCGCCGCGCCGATAATCGTTGTCCACATGGCCGTTCTCGGGAAGCCGAGGGCGCTGATAAACCCGTTCATACCGGTGACGATCATGGAAAAAAGGACCCCGAACAGGTAAATGCGCAGATAGCCCTCCGCATAAACGATTGTGGCATCGCTTGCGCCGAACAGGTAAAGCATAGGCACCCTGAGCCCATAGCAGAGGGCCATGATAAGCACAGAGGCGATCAGAAGCATCGTAAAAACATTCCCCATGATCTCTCTTGCCTTTTCCTCGTTCCTCGCCCCTCTCTCTATGGAAAAAGCGGCGCGCCGCCGGTTCCGAACAGATTGGAAAAGGCCAGAATCAGCGTGGTGATCGGAAATGTGAGCCCCACGCCCGTCAGGGCGAGACTCCCCACCTCCGGCAGGTGCCCGATGTAGATTCTGTCCACAATGTTATATAAAAGCTGCACCAGCTGCGCAATCGTCAGCGGCACCGCCTGGGCTGTTATGTTTCTCCAGACCCTCCCAACGGAAAAATCCCGCTGTGCGTCCGATTCCCTTCTCATATCGCTCCCTCCGGGCCGCCGGCTTTCATTTGCTGATGAGGCGCATCCCCTTCCCGGCCCCGGTAATACTGATTCACCAGGCTGATATAGCCCCACTGCTTCATGGTCTCGTAGCGCAGGTTATAATTGCCCTTGGTGTGCCGCCCGGTGGCGATATAGCGGATGCACTCCTGCATATACCGGTCCAGAACGTGCAGGCTCCTGTCCGTGGTGATCAGCGGGAAATACCACCGGCACCAGGTCAGCTCGTTTCTCACCGGATTTTCAAACAGCTTCCGGTTGAAGTGGCGGATATAGGCCCGTATCGCCTGCCCCTCCGTGGCGCCCTTGCGCAGCATCCACCGCCGGAGCGCCCGGGCCTTGCGCCGCATTTTCCCCTTCAGCTTGTCCACAGAGACCGGGGCGATGTCCACCTCCCGCCCGCGGAAGGAAAAGCCCAGATAGCACCAGCTCTCCCCCGGCAGGCTGACGGTGGTCTTCTCCGGATTGACGGTCAGGCCGTACCGGGACAGAAAGCTCTCTATCGTCCGGCGGCAGTCCTCCAGCTCCTCCGCGGATTCCGCCAGGACGATCAGATCGTCGGAATACCGGGCGTACCGGATATGGGCCTGCCGGAAGTGCCGGTCCAGCTCCGATAGATACAGGTTTGCCAGGAAGGAGGCGGTGGGCGTGCCCGCCATGACCCCCTTCTCCGGCTCGGGGACCGGCTCCCCGTTCCATATCACCATCGGATTGGTCAGCAGCGCGGTGAGAAAGTCCACCAGCGCCCGCTCCTCCGGCAGCGCCTGCTCCAGCATGGGCAGCAGCAGCTCCGGCCGTATCGAGTTGAAATAATCGTGGATATCCGTCTTGTATTTATACAGCCGGTCGCTCCCGGGCAGGGAGGCCATCTGCTGCACCACGGTCCGGGCGCTTCTGTCCCGCCGGAAGGAATACAGATTGTCCGCAAACAGGCCGTCGTAGTCGTGGAGCAGCCAGGCGATCAGCCGGAGCACATATTTTTCCTCCCGGGGGAAGATATAGACCACCCGCTTTTTGCCGCTACGGGCCTTGTTCAGCTCCTTCCGCACCGGCAGGGTGTCAAAGGTCCCCCTGCGGATACGCTCCACCACCGGCTCATAGGCCCGCGCCTCGATATAACCGGCGAGATCGGCCAGCTCCCGGGCCGTCTCGTGGCCCGCCGCCTGTCTGCATTCCAGAAACGCCTGCCACTGCGCCGGGTCCGACAGTCGTGTTATGATATCCATGTCCTTCTCCGTATAAAAAAAACAGTAAAGAGAAGGGACTTAAATCCCGCTGGTTCAGTGGGCACCGGGCCGTACACGGGGCAGCTACCTGCACAGCGATGCAAGGCCCCGTGCTGTGTCCGTCGCAGGTGCACAGCGTTCTCTTTACTGTTTTCGACAAATATGAAATTGGGGCGGTCCCCAGGCCCACGGGCCTGTCCGCCCTGCCCCGCCGCTCCCGTTTATTGTATCAGTGGGAGGGGCGAAAGTCAATGACGGAATCAGCGGCCGGGCCGCCGTCCCTTATCCCGGAACGGATGGAGTGCCCAGCGCCTCCCGAATCCGGGGGACGACATATTCCGGCTTGTTGGCCATATCCGCGAAAAAGCGCAGACAGGGAACGCCCGCCTGCTCCACCGCCCGCTCTGCGTCCCGGATCGCCCGCCGGCGGTAGGTGTTCTGCTCCACCAGAAGCACCGCCAGCACCGGCCGCTCCTGACGGACAAAAAGGAAATCCACCGGGACGCAGCCGGGTTCGGCGGCGGGATTGAGCGCCTCTGCCGGCACCCGGGATGCGATCTGACAGTCCGGGGCGGCCTGGGCAAAGAGCCCGCTGAAATAGGCGGCGTCCCGGGGATGCTCCCGGTACCAGTCTCTTTCGACGGCCTCGGGATGCTCCCGGCACCAGTCCCTTGCGGCGGCGTCCGGCTGCGCCTGCTTCTTCGGCCGGGAAAAAAGTCCCAAAAATCCCATGTGATGATTCCTTCCTTTCCTCTGCGGGAGCCTCCGGCACAATCGCCCTCAGCACCCGCTTCTCGCCGCCGGTCCGGACATATCTTGTCCCCCGCCCGGCAGCGGCCCACTGTCAGTATACCCCCCGAGGCCCCGCGGGGGGGGAGAAAGGGGCGG
>JAJQBY010000012.1 GCA_021203045.1 Oscillospiraceae bacterium
ATTTTTTAACATTCCACGCTCAAATGGGAGCCGCAAACGCGGCTAACACATTCAATTATAATGCTTGTGACTTACCGGTCAGGGCGCATCAGACGATGCCACCGAAGCCCCCGGGAGGCTCCTCGCCCTCAGCCAGGTCGGCGGGACGCTCGGGGATCTCCTCGTCGCTCTCGGCCACTTCGGTCTCAGCTTCAGCAGAAGCCTCGGTCTCCACCTCGGCGACCTCTTCAGAGCTGCCGGCGTCGGCGGTGCTGTCAACGGTGATGCCCTCAGGCTCAGAGGAACCACCCACATTGCCCATGCCGGAGCTCTCAGCCACGTTGGCCTCCACGGCGGTGCCATACTCACCCTCGGCAATAACCTCGTCAGAGGGAACGATGGTCAGGCTGCCGTCCTCGTTCTCGATGATTTCACCGTAAACGGTGCCGCCGTCGATGTTGAGGTAGGTGATCAGGCTTTCCTCGGCAACCGTCCAGACGCCGCCGTCAGTGACGGTGACATTGATGGCGCTGTAGCCGTTGTAATAGATGTGGTTCTCCATCCGGCACAGCATATAGTACTGGTTGATGGTGAACTGAGTGAACTGGATGTAAACAGCCTCGGACTCGTCCTCGGTGACCTCAAAGTTCTCATCAATGAACACATACTCCACGCCGTCAGCGGCTTCCGCGAAGGCGACAGCCTCCTCGGAGTAGGCAATGCCGTGGAAGGTCTCGGTCAGGGCGATATCGCCGGTCAGGGTAGCGCCCTCGCCGACAGTGACGTTCATCACGTCGCCAGCCTGGGCATAGTAGCCGGTGCCGTTATAGAGGTTGCCAACGTAATCGCCGTTGGTGAAGGTGGCATTCAGCTCCTCGTTGCTGTCGGTAGCGCCGGTCTCGTTGCCAGTCTGAGAGGGCATACCGGCATCCTCCACCAGAGTGGTGTTAAAGCCCATGGTGGTCATGTCGCCCATGCCCACGGTGGAATCGTCGTCGTCGATCATCTGGATGATAATGCCGGCCTTGGAGTTCAGAACCGCCTCGTCGAAGACGATGTCGGCATGGCCGGAGGAACGATACTCAAGCGCGGCGGCTTCGGTATTGACAATGGTACCGTCGGTGAAGCTGATGGCCACGTCCTCAGAGGAGTGGGTGATAACGCCGATGACCGCATTGATAGTGGTCACGTTGCCCTGGCCCTCAACAGTGCCAAGCTCCTCGCCAGTGGGACTGACGACGTCGATGGTGCCGTTGGAGGAGGCGTAAATCGCGGTACCCTCGCGGGCGATAGCGCCAAAGGTAGCGCCCTCAATAGTGGCACCATAGTAGTACTCATAGCAGGCACCGATGACATAGGAGCCGTAGCCGGAGCCGTAAGCGTCCTCGTCATAGCCATACAGCTCCCAGCCGCTGTCCATGCCGCCCTCAGACTCGGAGAGAATCTCCAGGGTAGAGTCGATGAAGTACAGGTAGGGGTTGGTGCAGCCGTCAGTGGAGACAACGCCCCAGCCGCCGCTGGCCAGATAAGAGTTGACGGTCACGAAGGTGGCCTCGGTGTCAAGAATGTTCACGGTGCGAATGCCGCCCTGGATGCCCAGAACCCACGGGGGGGACAGCATAACGCTAGTGGTAGCGCTGTTGACATAGCCGTCATAGGCTTCGGTCAGGGGGTTAGCGCCATAGGTGACGATGCTGGAATCCTCTATCCAGGCGACAGCGCCATCGTCAACGATGACAGCCGCACGGACGAAGCCGTCGGTGGTCAGATCCACGCCCTGCAGGGTGATGCGGCCGCCGTCTGCCGCCACAAACGCCGCGCCGCAGCCAGTGAAGTCGCTGGCATGAACGCCCTCGGCGTCGTCCTCACCATTATACAGAACCAAAGTGCCGGTGACGGTAACATCGGACGCAGCGCCGCTGGAGTGTACCGCAGTGAAGCCGGCGCCCTCGACCTCGTTGGCCAGGGTGATCTCGGTCACGTCGTCGGTAGTCCAGTTGGACTCGCTGGTCAGTTCGCCGTCCACCACGTCATAGCCGACGTAGATGTAGCCCTGATCCTGGCTGCGGGTGTTGACCGCGTCCAGGGTGGCGTAGGACGACGCCGTCATGTCCTCGATGCTCTCAACGGTCAGCTCAGCGACCTCATCAGCCGCGACCTCTTCCGATGCCAGCTCGCCGGACGCCTCGCTGCTTGCAAAGGCGCTCAGGCTCAGGACCATCATCAGCGCCACCACAAGAGCAAGAATACGGGTTGCTTTCTTCATGTGTGAAACCTCCAAAAAATTTTAATCTGCTCCTCGGCAAATTACGAGAACATTATACATACGATCTTGATCTCTGTCAATTCAATAACGTCCAATGTTCATAATTTATTCAAAAAATATTTTTCTGTCAGCCGATGTCCGCCATGCCTCCGTCCACAGACAGGGCATGACCGGTGATATGACCGGCCTTTTCGGAGCAGAGCCAGAGAACGGCGTTGGTGATATCCTCCACCTGACCGAACTTCCCCAGGGGGATGGGTGGACCGTCGTCCCCGCCGGCCGCAGCGCCGCCGGTGGCCTCCGAGTTTTTCATCAGCTCCGTCCCCTGGGTGGGGCCGGGGCAGACGGCGTTCACCCGGATACCCTGCCTGGCGTATTCCAGGGCCGCCGTCTGGGTGACGGCGATCACCGCCGCCTTGCTGGGGCCGTAGGCCCCGAAGGCGGGGGCCATCCGCAGGCCGCCCACAGAGGCCGTATTCACGACAGCTCCGCCGCCGGTTTTCAGCATGGCGGGTATCTCATGCTTCAGACACAGGAACACGCCCCTGGCGTTCACCGCCATGGTCCTGTCCCAGATCTCCACCGGCGTCTCCGTCAGGGCGGTAAAGGGCACCCGCACCCCGTCCGGCCCAATGCCGGCGTTGTTAAAGGCGCAGTCCAGGCGGCCATAGGCCTCCAGAGTCTTTGCCACCATGGCCTTGACCTGCTCCTCATCCGACACATCGCACTGGACGAATATGGCCTCTCCCCCGGCATCCCGGATGGCCTGGGCCGTTTTCTCTCCCCCGGCGGCGTTGTGGCCGGTAACGGCCACAACCTTAGCCCCCTGCGCGCCGAAGGCCAGGGCGGCTCCCCGGCCGATCCCGGTGGCCGCGCCGGTGACGATGACCACCTTTCCTTTGAAATCTTCCATAAAGCTCTGTCCTTTCCGAATATACTTGTGATTTCTCTGGCGTTATTGTATCACAGCTCCAATCTCTTTGCAAAATACCCATGGCGGATAAAGTTATATGATTTTTTATATAATAAACCATTCCCTTCCCCGCCGGTCTGTGATACACTGTCCGGGAGGTGACACCATGGACATACTGCAATTACAATATTTTCAGACCATCGCCCGGCTGGAAAACATCTCCAAAGCCTCAGAGATTCTTTATGTGGCCCAGCCGAACCTGTCCACCAGCCTGAAGCGGCTGGAGGAGGAGCTGGGGGTCTCCCTGTTCGACCGGCGGAAGGGAAAAATAAAGCTCACGCCTACGGGGCGGCTCTTTCTGGGCTATGTGGACAGCATCCTGGGCCAGCTGGACCAGGCCGTGACCACCCTGCGGGAAACAGAGCGCCAGGCGAACGAGCAGGTCCGGGTGGCCAGCGTGATCGTAGATCTGATGGGCAGCCTGCTGGACGACTTCCTCTCCCGGCACCCCGGCGTATGCTTCCGTCAGCTCCACTGCCGGAACGATGAGGTAGTGGAGCGGGTGCTGAACGGCAGCGCGGACTTCGGCTTCGTTTTCGGCATACCACCCTTGCAGGGGCTGGAATACATGGAGTTCGACCGGTGCGAGCGGGTCGTCCAGCTGGCCAAAAGCCATCCCCTGGCGGAAAAGGGGCTGGTCTCCCTGAAGGACCTGGACGGTCAGCCCCTGATATGCAACCTCTCCCGGGACGACGGGGAGCTGATAGAGGAGCTGACCCACGCCGGGAAACTCCGGCCCGATCAGCGCTTTTTCTGCGACGACAACCGGGTAGAGGTCAGCATGGCCCTCCACGGGGGCGGGCTGTCCATCGCGCCGCTGTCCAATTATCTGAAGCTGCTGCACCGGGAGCCGGGGCTGGAGCTGACATGTCTGCGCATCCGGGAGGAGCTTCCTCCCGCCCGCCTGGGGCTGATACGCCGGGACGGGGTGCGGCTCAGCCAGGCGGCCCTGCAGTTTTATGAGATCGTCGCCCGGTTCTTCCTGCAGGAGCGGGAGCTGGCCGACGCCTTCTCCTCCACCCTGCCGGCGCGGGCATGATTATATAGTTTTTCATATACCCCTTTGCAAACGGCGTATTTCTCATCGGCGGAAAAATATGTTATCATTCTGACAGAAAAATCAAAAGGGAGATCATTCTCATGCTGAAAAACGACCTGTATCCTCATGTGTTCCAGCCCCTGAAGCTTCGGGGCGTAACGCTGAAAAATCGATTGGAATACGCCCCCACGGTGGTGCTGAAATGCTCCCCGGAGGGGGAGGTAACCCAGGAGATGCTGGACTATGTGGCCTGGCAGGCGGACACCGGAGTCTCCTATCTGACCATCGGCAATACGCCGGTAGTCCACAGCGATTCCAGCGCCTGGACCTGCGAGCTGAACGTCACCGCCGACCGGTGCATCCACGGGATGGAACAGCTGGTCCGCACGGCCCGGGATCACGGGGCGGAGCTGTCCATTGAGCTGGCCCACGCAGGGCGGGGCTCCAGCCATGACCCGGCCGTCCCGGCCCTGGCTCCCTCAGACGTGCCTCTGAACGGCGGCCCTCTGGGGTATATCAAGCCCATGAACCGGGAGGACATGGACTACATCCGGGAGCAGTATGTCCAGTGCGCCGTCCGGTGCCAAAAGGCGGGGCTGCGCATCCTGATGATCCACTGCGCCCATAATAATCTGCTGGCCCAGTTCATCTCCCCCGCCTCCAACCACAGAACAGACGAATACGGCGGCAGCCTGGAAAACCGCATGCGCTTTCCCCTGGAGGTTCTGGCGGCGGTGCGGGCCGCCGTGCCGGACATGGTCATCGAGTGCCGGGTCTCCGCCCAGGAGGACACCCCGGACGGCCTACAGCTGGAGGAATCCCTCCAATTCATGGAGCGGGCCCAGGAGTATGTGGACATCATCCACGTCTCCCGGGGAAACATCTTTTTCAACTACGGCTCCACCTATACCATCCCCACCTATTTCAAGGGCCGGCAGCTGAACGTGGCCTTCGCGGCGGATGCGAAAAAGCGGCTGCGCATCCCTGTGGCGGTGGTAGGGAATATCACCAGCTTTCAGGAGGCGGAGGACATCATCGCCGCCGGGAAGGCGGATATCGTAGTCATGGCGAAGGCCTATATGGCGGACGGCGACCTGATACACAAGAGCCTGCGGGGGCAGGCCGATCAGGTGCGCCCCTGCACCCGCTGCGACTGGTGCGGCAACGCAAACAACTACGGCACCAGCATGCGCTGCGCCATCAATCCCATGCTGGGAAAAAGCATCGATCTGCCCTCCCTGGCCCGGTCCAGGAAAAAGGTCATGGTCATCGGCGGCGGCGCCGCCGGCATGATGGCGGCTCAAACCTGCACTCAAATGGGCCATGAGGTCACCCTGTACGAAAAATCGGACAGGCTGGGCGGCCTGCTGAACATCGCGGCGGCGGCACCCTTCAAGGAATATATGCGCCTCTATCTCCAATGGGACATCCGCCAGACAGAGCATTGCGGGGCCAGGATACAATATAACACCGCCGTCACCCCGGAATTGGTGGAAACGGAGGACCCGGATGCGGTCATCGTCACCACCGGCTCCCGCTTCGTCCACCCCGCCCTGCCGGGCATCGACGGGCCCAAGGTGGTCTCCGTGGCGGACTGCGAGCTGCACACAAAGCCAACAGGACAGCGGGTCGTGGTCTGCGGCGGGGGCATCGTGGGTCTGGAATGCGCCGTCATGCTGGCCATGGAGGGCAAAGAGGTCACCGTCCTGGGCCGGCCGCCGGTGGAAAAATGGGCTCCGGAGATGCCGGTATTCAACCACATCGAAATAAATTATCAGCTGGATAAATATAATGTTCGACGCGTGGGCGGAGAGACCATCGTCTCCTTCGGGGACGACGGCGTACACACCGCCAGCGGGCACGTCTATCCGGGAGACAGCTATATCATCGCCCTGGGGGTCGCCCCGGACCGGGCCCTGGCCGATACGCTGCTGGCAAAATATCCTGAAAACGTCTATGTGGTGGGCGATTGCGCCAAGGGCGGCAGCACCCTGGGGGACGCCAACAACGACGCCTTCGCCGCCGCCATCTCCATCCGATAAGGAGGCCGCCATGGGAGACAGACTGCAAAACAAAATCGCTCTGATCACCGGCGCCAGCTCCGGCATCGGCGCCGCCGCCGCAAGGCGCTTCGCCAGCGAGGGCGCCGGCGTAGTGCTGACCGCCCGGCGGCAGGGACCGCTGGATGCGCTGGCAGCGGAGATCGAGGCCGCCGGAGGGATATGCCTGCCCGTGCCGGGAGACGTGACAAGCCAGGCCGACTGCGACGAGGTATTCCGCCGCGCCATGGAGCGCTTCGGCCGGATAGACATTCTGGTCAACAACGCCGGGGACGGGGACCAGCACATGACCACCGCCAAATGCACGGATGAGATGTGGCGGCGCATGATCGAACTGAATCAGACCGCCGTGCTGCGCTTCTGCCGGGCCGCCCTGCCCATTATGGAAGCCCAGGGCAGCGGCGTCATCGTGAACCTCTCCGCCATCGCGGGGGTATACGGCAATGCCGGGGTCAGCTATTCCGCGGCAAAAGCCGCCGTGATCGCCATGACAAAAAACATCGCCCTGCAATACGCAGGACGGGGCATACGCTGCAACGCCCTGTGCCCGGGACCCACTCTGGTGCCCCGGATGGACGGCCGGGAGGACGCCCTTTACGACCACGATTTTCTCGCCACCACGGAGCGGCATATGGATATGACCATCCCTTTTGCCAGGGCAGAGGATCAGGCAAATATCCTGCTCTTTCTCGCCAGCGACGAATCCCGCGCCATCACCGGGCAAGCAATCGTCTCCGACGGAGGGATGTGTCTGTAAAAATTTATTTGGGTATCAGGATACTGTAAATCAAAATCAGCGGATACACCGGCAAAATTACATATCGCATACATCAGGAGCAGCCCAGACTGAAAAAGTCTGGGCTGTTGGACATTTTCAGGCGTGTCTGTCCGGTCGCCTTGTGCTCTGCATTATACACATCAGATGTCAGAAACATGTATATACTTAATGTATACTTAATCTTCATGTAGTATACATTATGTTATCCGCAGTGGCATACACGGTATCTATCGGCTATGGAAGTTTGCATATCATATATTGAGGTTCTTCGTCCAGTCGCATGAGCTTCGAATACGGTACACCGATGTCACACTCTAATTCCACCAAGAAGGGAAGGCTGCATGGGAAAACTTTTAAAAATTGCAATTTCAATAGCCGTAGCGACGGCCGTCGCAATACCGTGGGGGCGGGCAATCGACAAGCATAAAGACGACCCGGAGTGGAAAGAGCATAAGGACGATCCGGACTATTGGGATTGGCCCTGAAATCATTAAGCTTCAAAGCTTCCTTTATAGTACATCAAGGCAGTGTCAGAACCTTCGTTCCGGCACCGCCTCTGGGCATTGCTTTTATATATCGGCTCTATGTCAAGAGTTGGGGTAGAGGAAAAATATGATACAGCAAAAAGGAAGCCAGCCAGAAGTTTATTCTCCTGGCTCCCATTTCCTTACAAAGTAAGGCCCTAAACGATTCTCTAGAAGGACCACCCTACGAATTACACTACACTTAGTTTACCTCACCAGACGATTCACCAGAGCTTTCGCCAAAAGCACTGGTTGTCATTGTGTTTCCGTCTTCACCACTTACATACACAACAAGGTCAATTTCCTTTATCAGCTCGTGGTAAATTCTGTGAAGGAGTTCGCAACACTCCTCTTCAGTAAAAAAGCACCAGGAAAACATCCACTCACTATATTATAAATAACCTAGC
>JAJQBY010000009.1 GCA_021203045.1 Oscillospiraceae bacterium
TTTTTCCACGAACCTACAGTGGAAGCTAACTTAATTGAAAATTAAATAACTAATAATTTATTTAAATAACAAATTTTTAATTTAACACTTGCATCCTGTGAAGTATTCGGCTATAATACAAAATACGGTGTGCGTGTGCACCCAAAAAGATTTTCTATGAAAGGACCCATACTTATGAAGAAGCTCAGCAAATTGATGGCACTGATCCTGGCTGTCTGCATGCTCCTTTCCGTGACTGCCTTCGCCAGCGGCGAGGCATCCGGTGAGGCTTCTGCGGAGCTCGCCTCTGAGGAGGTTGAGGAGACTGCTGCTATCACCATCCCCGAGACGGCTATTACTGTGGACGTGTCCCAGCTTACCGCCTCTGAATACGGCACCCTGACCGACTACACCAGCCGTGACGACACCGGCAACATCTATATCGGCACCGATGTCACCGAGGCTGATACCGAGGTCGTTCTGGATGAGACCGTCACCGGTGCAGGCTACACCGCTGTGTACGTACACGGCGAGGGTGCCTCCGCCTCTGTCACCGGCGTTGAGGTTGCTACTGATGACACCGACGGCCAGTTGGCCAGCGACTTCACCGGCGAGGGCGCTGCGTTCGTGGTCTATGACAACGCTACCCTGACCATCGAGGACGCCTATGTCTACACCGAGGGCTTTGAGCGCACCGGCGTTATCGTGTCCGAGAACTCCAGCGTCATCGTGAAGGACTCCACCTTCATCGTCATGGGCGCTGACCCCCTGACCGAGGCCTATGACGGCTATGTCAACAGCGCCAACCAGGACATCATGCTCTCCCCGCCGTGGTGCCTGGGCATTCAGGGCGGCGCCCGTGTGGTCAACATGATCGGCGCTACCCCCACCCTGACTGTTCTGAACTCCACCATGGTAGCCGGCGGCTGGGCGCTTCTGTCCACCGACTCCGGCTCTGATATGGTCATCAACGTGGTTGACTCCGACCTGTCCATCGTCTCCGAATCCGAGGGCGGCATGGACTCCGGCTGGCGCATCTTCGGCTATGACGAGGACGCTTACGGCTCCGGCTACGGCGCTTACTACATCGGCAACCCCTCTCAGTACTACTATGGCACCACCATCAGCGGCGTGACCTATGCCGCCATCATCACCGGCGCTACCACCGGCGTTTACACCTCCTCCAACGGCGACATCGACCTGTATGATGCCAATGGCGAGCTGATCGAGACCGTCGAGGGCGAGGGCAACGTCACCACCATCAACGCTGTGTACGGCTTCATGCAGCACAACAGCCTGTCCGACGGCATCTATGTCACCGACGGCACCGTCATCAACGTGGAAGAGGCTGTTGTTCTGAACAAGGCCGCTGACGGCGACTACTACTTCGACGAGGCCGTTCTGAACTCCGCTTCCGGCATCCTGATCCAGATGGAGGACAACGACGACGACAACCGTATCGGCATGATCTCCATGGCCGAGGGCTTCGATACCTTGTATGACGAGTCGAAGGTCAATGCTGAGGACAGCTTCCCTGGCATCAACTATGATTACACCTCCTCCTCCGGCGGCAACACTGTCACCGCTACCTTCACCAACGGCGATTATGTTGGCGACATCTTCAACGGCACCGGCTATTACACCCAGACCGGCGACGACCTGGTCGTCACCATCGGCGAGGGCGCTACCCTGACCGGCGACATCGCGCTGACCTCCACCATCAAGGGCATCGCTTACAGCGAGGAGGCCATCGAGGGCATCGCTTACTACGGCGACGACATCACCTATGTCCTGCTGGACGCTGACGGCAACGTGACCGAGGACGAGTCTGAGGCCGCTTACATCCAGTTCAAGACCTACACCATCAACGAGTACTTCCTGCAGGGCCATGTGATGAACAAGGTCTACTACAATGGCACCTCCACCGCTTCCGTCATTGTTGAGGCCGACGGCGTTTGGGTTGTTGAGGAAGAGTCCCTGCTGACCAGCCTGACCATCGAGGAAGGCACTACCGTTTACGGCACGCTGACCGAGAATGCTGACGGCACCCTGACCCTGACTGCCTCTGACGAGGTTATCGAGGCCGGCACCTACGGCACCATCGAGGCTGTCGGCGGCGGCGAGAACGTCGGCGGCGGTGTGACCGACGACGGCACCCTGGATGTCGAGGCTGCTGCGGCTGCTCTGGACACCACCGAGGCCGCTTCCGGTGAGGCCTCCGGCGAGGCTTCCGGCAACTAATCCGGGTTAAACTCCAATATAGCTTGGCCGCCGCGGGTATATGCCTGCGGCGGCCTTTTAAGCGGGAGCGGCTGTAAATTTCTTAAATTATTTAACAGTTTGTTCAACATAAACAGTCCTATATGGTTTATTCTTATACCAAAGAAATAAAGGTATAAGGTGATCGCATGAGATTTAGACAAAAGATGGAACAGTTCATGTATGGCCGTTATGGACAGGATGATTTTTCCCGGTTCCTGATGATCGCGGCGCTTGTGCTGTTTGTGCTGGCCCTTATATTCAATGGGTATGTGGGGACGGCATTCTATGTCGTAGCGCTGGCCGCCCTGGTATACGATATGGTGCGCATCATGTCCCGAAACGTATACAAGTGCCAGCAGGAAAATCAGTGGTATCTGAAGAAAAAACAGGCGGTAACGGGTTGGTTCCGCTCCCTGAAGGACCGCTGGCAGCAGCGGAAGGAATACCGCTTCTTTCGCTGCCCCTCCTGCCACACGCTACTGCGGGTGCCGAGAGGGAAGGGAAAGATTCTGATAACGTGCCGGAAGTGCGGCCGTCGTTTTGAAAGGAAAACATGAATCCATATGATGTTTTAGGCGTGAAGCCGGATGCCTCTGATGAGGAGATCGCAAAGGCGTATAAGCGCCTGGCAAAAAAATACCACCCGGATCTAAACCCCAACAATGCGCAGGCCGCGGAGAAAATGGGGCAGATCAACCGCGCCTATGACGAGATTAAAAACCTGCGGGCGAACGGGGAAACGGCCCAGAGCAGCTCTGCCCATACCCGAACAGCCTATGGCGGCCAGCGGGCCGCCTATGAGAGCGGCGGCTACAGTGGCAGCGCTTCCGGTTCCGGCAGCGGCGGCAATGGCGGCTATGAGGACCCGTTCGACTTCTTCTTTACGGGCCATTACTCCTCCTCCGGCCGTCGGGGGAACAGCCCCATCGCCGTTATTCTGGCTGTTATGGTCACGATCTTTCTGGTGCGCTTCATTCTGAGCCTCCTGTTCGGCGGCATGGGCGGCTCCTACTATGTGAACTATCAGAACGATTCGCCCAACGGCTATGTGGTGCCGGGGTATGGATATTATCAGGTAGACTGAAGCAAGACATGGAAAACGCACCGCGGGATGCCCGGCGGTGCGTTTTTTCAGTTTTCCTGCCTGATGATGGCCTTCATGGGGCATTTTTCGGCGCAGAGGCCGCAGCGGGTGCAGTAGGCCTGACGTATTTTGAAGGGCGGCGCGCCGCCGGAGATACAGCCCTCCCGGCATACGCGGGTGCAGGTGCCGCAGGCAACGCAGCGCTCTGTGATGTAATAGGACACGGGGGATGGGGTCATGAGAGACACCTCCTGAGAGAAAGTCGTATGGGTCAAGTATATTCTTTCCGGGGAAAATTGTAAAGCAAAACAGGTTTGACAACCGCAGCCGCAGGCGATAGAATATGGCGAGAAGCTATCAATGAGAGGTGTTTTCTATGGACAGGATCATTCGGGCGACAGCCGGAGACGAATATATAAAAATGTCGGTCATCGACGCCAGAGACACGGTGCAGCGGGCCAGGGAGATACACGACTGCACGCCTACGGCGGCGGCCGTTCTGGGACGGACGCTGTGCGCCGCGTCCCTTTTGGGCAATATGATGAAGGAGGATAACGGCAGTGTTACCGTCCGTGTGAATGGCGGCGGCCCTGCCGGGACGGTCATCGCTGTTTCTGACAGTCAGGGCAATGTCCGCGGATATATGGACGCCCCTGCCGTCAGCCTGCCCCTGCGGCAGGATGGAAAGCTGGATGTTGGCGGCGCAGTGGGCCGGGATGGGATGCTCACCGTCAGCCGGGATATCGGACTGCGGGAACCATATGTGGGCTCCACCGCTCTTGTCAGCGGAGAGATCGCGGAGGATCTCACGGCCTATCTTATGGAGAGCGAGCAGGTGCCGTCTGCCTGCGGCCTGGGAGTGCTGGTGGACAGGGATACTTCCATTAAGGCTGCAGGGGGCTTCATCGTCCAGCTCATGCCGGGGGCGGATGAAAAGCTCATCGATCTGCTTGAGGAGAATATTTTCATGATGGACCAGCTGACCACCATCCTGGATGAGGACGGCGCGGAAGCGGTGTTCAACCAGGTTCTGAAGGGCCTGGACCACCAGATCGTCAGCCGGGAGCCCATCGCCTACCGCTGCGGATGCAGCCGGGAGCGGCTGACAGAGGTTCTCTCCTGCGTAGACCATGCCGAGCTGGAGGACATGATCGTCCAGGGCAGGGACACGGAGATTCGCTGCGATTTCTGCGGAAAGCAATACATCTTCACCCCGGAGGACATCCGGGGGATGATGGAAGCGTAAAGCAAACACAGTATAACACAAGACGCACACGACCCAACAGGGCCGCGTGCGTTTTTTCTTTCGAAAAAATAAAGAAAATCTTAAGGAAACGAACACCATTTGGATAAAAGAGGGCGGTACAATAAAAATTGGGAAGGCATATGAGAGGCAGTGTGTGGGGGAAAGGAGCTTACTATAGTGAAACGAGTTGTGATTATCCTGCTGGCGGCGCTTTTGCTGGCAGCTGTGACGGGATGCCAACGGGAAACAGAGGCGCAGACGAGTATCAGCATTACCGCTGCGGACGAGGCGGCGGAAGCAGAGGAGATGCCGACTGTATACAACGTGGTTCTCCGCCGGGATGAGGACGCGCTGTTGCAAATGGCGGAGGACCTTATCACATCCCAGTATGAGGAGTACACCATAGAAAATGAGGACTATGATTGGACAATATGGGATGACGGGGACTGGATCGCCTATCTTAGCTGTGATGATTTCTGGACGGTCGGCTATGAAAGTGAATATGCCTATGGTGCAGAGGATATAGAGTGGGAATATTCGACGGTCTATGGCTATATTACAGAGATAATCCCCAACGGCTTGGAGTTTACGGCAGCAGACGCAGGGGAAATGCTATGTGATTTTTTGGAACGATATACGAGCGTATTTACATTTCAGACCTACCGTGTGCTGGCCTTAAATCAGGAGGACAAGACGCAGCCTGGATGTTACGATGTCTATGCGCAGGCTGTGTATAAGGGCGTGCCGCTCGTGCTTACCGCTAATAGCGGCGAAAATTATATCAGTGCCAACGCCGCCGTCGGAACAAACGGAGTGATGAGCCTGGACGGCACATTTCTGCTGCGGGAGGTTAGCCGGGTGGAGGTGGATGTTGTCAGTCAGGAGACGGTACAAGAGCATCTGCTGGAAAACTATGCAGCCATCACCGGGGCGGCAGCGGTGGTCATTGATTCCATTGAGCTGGAATACTTCGTGGACACAGAGGACGACGGCTATTACTCAATGTTCCCCGTGTGGGCCTTTTCCGGGACGCTCACCTTCGCAAACGACGATGGCACCACCTATTTAATGCAGGCGTCCATTCTCTATTATGCGGACACAGGGACGCTGTGCGATGTCTACTATCCGGGGCTGTGAGCGATGAGAAGAACCTATTTGTTGCATGAAAGCGCGTGCGTTTTTCTTTCGAAAAAATTGTGTGGGGGAAAGGAGCTTACTATAGTGAAACGAGTTGTGATTATCCTGCTGGCGGCGTTTTTGCTGGCAGCTGTGACGGGATGCCAGCGGGAAACAGAGGCGCAGACGAGTATCAGCATTACCGCTGCGGACGCCGCGGCGGAAGCAGAGGAGACGCCGACTGTATACAACGTGATTCTCCGTCGGGATGAGGACGCGCTGTTGCAGATGGCGGAGAACCTTATCATTTCCCGGTATGAGGAGTACGTTTATGACGATGAGGTGTTCCAGCAGTGGCAGGTGCAAACAGGAGAGAAATTGGTGGCATCCTTAGATTGTAGCAGTGACTGGATGGTGAGCTACACTGATTATGAAAATGATTGCAACGGAACGCATATGGAAGATGATTATATGATTACATATGGATATATAACAGATACAATACCTAATGGCTTGGATTTCACAGCAGAGGAAGCTGGGGAGCAGCTCTGCAATTTTCTTGAGCAGTATGTCAGTGTATTTACCTTTCAGACCTATCGTGTTTTAGCCGAAAATCAAGAGGATGAGACACAGCCCGGATATTATTCTGCTTTTGCTCAGGCGCTGTATAAAGGTATTCCTCTTGTTCTGGATGCCAATAGCGGGGAAAACCATATATGGGCATATGCCAATATCGGCCCTAACGGTATATTCAGTTTGGACGGCACATTTCTGCTGCGGGAGGTTAGCCGGGTGGAGGTGGATGTTGTCAGTCAGGAGACGGTACGGGAGCATTTGCTGGAAAACTATGCAGCCATTACCGGGGCGTCAGACGTAGACATTGATTCCATTGAGCTGGAATATTTTGTGGACACAGAGGACGACGGCTATTACTCCATGTTCCCCGTGTGGGCCTTCTCCGGGACGCTCACCTTCGCAAACGACGATGGCACCACCTATTCGATGCAGGCGTCCATTCTCTATTATGCAGATACGGGGACGCTGTGTGATGTCTATTATCCGGGACCGTGAGCAATGAGAAGAACCCATTTGCTGAAAAGTGATTTCATCCGCCTGACTCATCGCTGGCAGTTTTATGCAGCGTTTCTGGCAGGGCTGGTTTTGATTTTGCATCCGCTGACGGATTACTGGCCCTATCGGGCGGGCTACAGCGCCATGCAGCTTCTCTCTGGGCCATTGGCGGCCAGCGATTTCACGCCCTTTGCAGCCATCTTTTGCGTGCTCCCCTTCGGCGAGAGCTTCTGCGAGGACTTGAACTCCGGATACATCTCCAGCATCACCCAGCGAACAGGCGTGAAGCAATACGCCTGGAAGCGGTGCCTTTCCACGGCGATCTCCGGCGGTATGGTGGCCGCGGCGATCATGCTGGCGACGATACTCATATGTGTTGCAGGCACCGGACAGCCGGACACGGAGGAAACGGTGTCTTTTATGAGCAACGGCCCCTGGGCCAGAATGGGAATAATTTTGGTTGCAAATGGGGCTGTGCTGTATGCGCTGCGAGCATTTACGGCGTTCTTGTTTGGTATGCTGTGGGCGCTGGTGGGACTGTTGGTCTCTGTCATCATTCCAAACCGCTATGTGACCCTGGTGGCGCCCTTTGCGCTCTATCAGATTCTTTGGCTTCTTCTGGGAGAAACGGCTATCAATCCTGTCTATATGTTCCGGGGAGACAGTAATCTGATTCCATCCTTCTGGTTTCTCCTGGTATATCAGCTTTGCTGCATCCTTCTTTGCGGCGGGCTGTCCTACGCCGGCATGAAAAGGAGGCTGACGCTGTGAGAGAGGTGCTGACAGTTGTGGCTCACAAGCTGCAATCATGGCAGACAGACCTGCGGGTCATTGCAGCTTTCCTGCTTGGTATCGCCCTGTGCATCGGCCCGGTGTCCCGTTATATGGCCTTTGCCAATGTGCTGGGCTCCTCGGTGCAGATTTTTGAACCGTTTATTTATATGGGCTCTACCGTGTCTATGTTTACGCAGGTATGGCTGGGCGTACTGCTGATGATGTCGGATGCGCCGTTTTTGCGGGAGCGCTCCCCCTATGAAATACTGCGTGTCGGGAAAAAGCGCTGGATAAGCGCCAGTATTCTTTACGTCATAGTCGGCTGCCTGCTGTATATGCTGGCAATGCTTCTGGTTACGATGCTGCTGGCCCTTGCTGCGGGCAGCGTGGATTTTTCTAACCAATGGAGCGATGCCATGATAACACTGGCGGAAAAGCAGCCGGATTTTGCGGTGGTGACCTACAGCATCAAATTCGCATATCCCGAATTCATCAGCGCCGTCCGGCCTTGGGGCGCATTGCTGCAAACATTGTTATACAACGGTCTTTACCTGATTGCCATAAGCCTGTGCATCTTTGCGGTCAACCTGTGGAGCGGTCTGAGTCTTGGCTGGCTGGCCGCTGCCGCCGTCCACATCGTGGGATACGTCGTCTACGCCAACGGAGCGATGTTTTTCCCGCAGAAGCTTTCGCTTTTGAGCTGCGCCATTCCGGCCTATCACTATGCGGAGGGCTATGGGATAACCAGCCTTTACGCAGCGAGTGTGCTGGGAGGAGCTGTATTGGCGCTGATCTGGCTGTCCAAACGGGCTTACAGACATCTGGAGCCGTTTCAGAAATGCGGCGTATGAAGGGACGCTTTGCCCTGACTGCTGCGGAGCGGGCGGCGATAACGGGCTTTTACATAGTGGTGCTGGTTCTCTTTGTGTTTTGGGACGATGGAGCCGTTTTTCGGGGAGTAGAACCGGCGGTCATATCCGGCGAGATAGACTACCGGGCCATGTCCCGATGGCTGCTGATGATGACAGCGCCACTCCTGGCAGATGGGTATCTGCTGCTCCGCTCGCATCAGATCAGGCTATTTGCCTGCCTGCGGCTGGGAGGCCTGCCCCGGTGGAACGGGCATCAGCTTCTTTTGTGCCTTGGAAACACTCTGTTTTGGGGCCTGCTGCGCCTGGGAGTGCTGCTGCTGATGACGACCGCGCCGGAAGCGCTGAAAATGGCAGTGCTGTTGGGATTAAACGATGTCCTTTGGCTGCTGCTGATGATGGCATTTTACATTCTGACGAAGGGCGCCAGCGCCTTTGGCCTGCTGGAGATATTCTCCATGGGCGGGACGTTTTTATTGGGAGAGTTTGCGCCGAATATTCGCCGGTGGATGCCGTGTACCTGGAGTATGCTGTGCCGGACGAAGGGCTTTTTTCAGGATGGTGGAAGTATTATCTCCTATGCTGTCATGAGCGGCGGCATGGCCCTGCTTTTGCTGGGGTTGTTTTATGTACTGATACGCTTAGATCGATATAAGGAGCTGTGAATGATGAGTATGATCGAAATGGATAAGGTTGGGAAACAGTTTAAAGATACCTGGGTTCTGCAGGACATTACCATGTCTGTTGAAGCAGGCAGCATTTGCGGCCTTGTGGGCCGCAACGGTTCGGGAAAGACTATGATCATGAAGCTGATAGCCGGGATGGCCGCGCCCACAGTGGGCAGTATCTCGGTGGAGGGAAAGCGGCTGGGGACGGACACAGACATTCCCGATTCCCTGGGAGCCATTATAGAGGTTCCGGGCTTTCTTGGGAACATGAGCGGATTTCACAATCTGCAATATCTGGCCTCACTGAGAAAACAGATAGACGATGCCGCCATCCGCCGGACTATGGAGCAGGTAGGTCTTGACCCGAACGATAAAAAGCGGGTGGGAAAATATTCTCTTGGTATGCGCCAGCGCCTTGGCATTGCCCAGGCTATCATGGAGCAGCCCCGCATACTCCTTCTGGACGAGCCCATGAACGGCCTGGACAACCAGGGCGTACAGGATATCCGGGCTCTGATGAAGGAGCTGAGGGATCAGGGGAAGGCCATCCTTCTGGCCAGCCACCACCGGGAGGACATAGACCAACTGTGTGACCGGGTTTATACGCTGGACGGAGGACGGATGGTTTCGTAATAGGCCTATATTACAGCTCCACCACAAAGCAGTTTTTCCCATCCCGGTATTCCAGCTTTATGGAGCCGTGCATGGAGGATACGATTTCCTGGGCGATGGAAAGGCCCAGGCCAGCGCCGTGGCGGGTGCTGTCGATCTGATAGAAGGGCTTGAAAATGCTGTCCCGCACCTCCCGGGGAATCTCCCGGCCGGTGCTGGCCACAGTGAAGGTGACGCGGCGGCTGCCGGAGGGGGCCGCCGTTATTTTTATGCCGCCGTCCGGGGCGCAGTATTTCAGCGCGTTTTCCACAAGCACGTCGATGACCCGCGTCACCTGGGTTTCATCGCCCCTGACGGTCAGGCCGGGGGCGCAGTCCACCTCCAGAGCCAGCTTCTGGTCAAAGGCCATGACCTCAAAGCGCAGGGCTTCCTGCTCCAAAAGCTGGGAAAAATCCACCTCAGTATTTTCATTTTTGCTCCGGCTGCCGGGCAGAGCCAGCCACAGCATAGCCCCCACCAGGCCGCTCATGCGGTCGCATTCGTGGCGGATGTTGTCACAGCAGAATTCATAGTTGGGGTCGCTGATGTCCTCCACCTCGGATAGAAGATCCATATTGGTGGTGATGATGGAAATGGGCGTTTTTAGCTCATGGGAGGCGGAAGAGATGAATCGGCGCTGATCCTCCATGGCGTCCTTGGCAGGCTTGGCAAACCACCAGGACAGCAGCAACGACAGAAGAAACAACACGCCCAGGCTGGGAATGACGAACAAAACAATGTGCAGCAGGAGGCTATTCAGCTCGTTGGTGATATAGTCAATGTCGATAAATGAAATGCGGTGGGTGCCGCTTTCCCGGACGCCGTTGTAGTAGCGGACGTTGTAGTCGCTTAAAACGCCGGTTTCCTCCACCTGGGTGGACATGATGTCCATGAGCGATTCCGCCGTCAGGCCCTGGTCGGCCAGGAAAAAATCCCCCAGGGTAATCTCCGCCTCCACGCCATAATCCGTAATTTCCAGCACGAAATAGGGGGGATAGGAGGCAAATTCCTCTTCCGCCGGGCGCACATCTGAGGTGTTTGCATAGTTGTTGATGTTCAGTAGATATACCATGCAGTCCCGTTCCAGCTCGGCCCTGTGTTCATAGTATATAACGGCTCCCAGGGCCACGGCGAACACCAGCATGGAAATCATAAACACAGCGACGAATTTCACCCGCAGCTTTTTTGTTACGCTCATGGCGTCGATTCCTCCATGGACAGACAGTAGCCGATTCGCCGGAGACTGGCAATGCGTAAATCAGACTGCACAAAGGCCAGCTTTTTCCGCAGAAAGCTCATGTATGCCTCGACTACGTTGCTTTTCGCCCCGCTGTCGATACCCCATACGTTAGAAAACAGTGTTTCACAACTGACGGGTTGTCCTTCCTTTTGCATGAGCAGACGCAGCACATCCCGCTCTTTTTTGTTGAGCATGACGGACTTGTCCCCTTTGGAGAGCTTGCCGCTGTCCGTGTCCAGCACAATGTCTCCATAGGAAAGCTGGGAGGAGCTGATCTCCTTGGGCCGGCGCAGCAGGGCCCGGAGACAGGCCAGTAGCTCCCCGGAGGAGAAGGGCTTTGCCAGATAATAGTCCGCTCCCTTGTCCAATCCTTCGATGCGGTCCTCCACGTCCGACCGGGCGGACAGCATCAATATGGGGAGTTGAAGACCCCGCCGGCGCACTGCTTCCAGCACCTGATAGCCGTTCAGCCGGGGGAGCATGATATCCAGTATCACCAGATCATAGGTGCCGGTAAGGGCATAATCCAGGCCCATCTCTCCGTCAAAGGCGATATCTGCGGAATAGCCGTGCTTCACCAGCAGATTCCGGATCGTGCGGGCCATCCGCTCCTCGTCCTCGATGATCAATATGCGCATACGTACCACCCCTTTTCTTGGCCTTACAATAACAATACCATGATTTGTTTTTTCGGCAACTTGAAATCAAAAAAGAAAATTTTCCCGTTTTAAGGTTTTTTTCAGCTTCGCCTGCTATGCTGAAAGCAGTTCCATGTCAGCTAAATGACAAATTTGATTTTTAGGAGGAACAATCCATGAAGCAACTGCGCAAAGCATTGGCCCTGCTGATGGCCTTATGCCTGATGCTCAGCCTGAGCATGACAGCCTTCGCGTCTGACGAGGCGTCCGGCGAAGCGTCTGCCTCCGGTGAGGCGTCGTCCGCCTCCGGCGAAGCGTCCGGCGAGGTGGAAGTGGACACCACGCCTCTGACTACCCTTGTGGTGGATGGCGTGGAGATGGACTACGAGGAAGGGGACGAGATTCCCGAGGGTGGCGTTCTTGTCACCACCGAGCGGTTTACCGTCGGTAGCTACACCAGCGCCTACCGTACCGCCCTGTATGTGGATGAGGACGGCGTCAACGAGGATCGCAGCGTCACTGAGGCCATCGTGGACGGCGAATATGACGACGAGGGCCTGACCGGCGGTTCCATCACCTCCGAGGGCGAGAATTTCAACGGCGTCATCATAACCGGCGGCTCCTACACCATCACAGACACCACGTTCAACCTGACCGGCAACGGCGGCAACGACTTCCAGGGCTTCGGCGCGGCCATCTTCGCCGCCGGGGACGCGGAGGTGACAATCGACAACGTGACCATTGAAAACAGCGGCGTAGTGCGTACGTCTCTGGTCATCGACGGCACCGCTAAGGTTCTGATTAAAAACTCCACCTTTGCCACCCACGATGGTGTGGAAGCGGAGGACTATGCAGGCACCTCCGATGTGGGCAAGATGCTCTCTGTTCCCTGGGTGCTGGGCCTGGACGGCAACGCCCGCGGCACCAACCAACTGACCAACGGCAGCTCCACCTACTATAACAGCACAATTATGGCGGAAAAGTGGGGTGTTCTGAGCTTTGATGGCAGCTCTACCAGCTCAAACCTGATTTTCATCAACAGCACGGCGGCCATCACCGGCGGCTTGACCGTTGACCTGGAGGAAGGAGCCACTGAGGAACAGATCGAGAACTTTGATTTCTATGAGGATGACTACAAGGACGATGTTGTCACCACCAGCGATGGTCATCCCTCTGGCTATGGCACGCTGATCATCGGCGATATGCTGGGCGTGTTTGCCGGCTCCACGATATACACTCCCACCTATGCCTGCATTCTGGCCAACGAGGGCCCCACGGTCGTCTATACCAGCAGCTCCGAGGAGAGCCTGACCAGCATCGTATCCACCCTGGAGAGCGCGAACAGCGCCTTCCTGAAGGACAACGAGGGCTATGAGATTTATGCCCTGGAAGAAGTCCTGGCTGAGGAGGGCTATGAGGCCCAGAACACAGTGGTCTATTCCGAGCGCATCGGCATCATGGCTTATGACGATATGCGCGCCTCCAACTATGATTCTGTCGGCACCATCATCATCAACGAGGGTACCGAGTTCTACACCGGCAGCTCCACCATGGTCATCAAGGGCTATCCTGTGAACATCTATGTGGACGACGCCACCCTGGTCTCCGGCAGCAATGTGATTCTGCAGGTCACTGACTGCGACGACCCCGGACAGGGCACAGACGATCGGGTGAGCGGCAATGTGTTCAATATAAACTTTGAAGAGCTGACAATTAATAACGAGGACACCCGCGAGCGCACCCGTACCCTGGAGGAGATGAACGATCTGGCCACCTCCACCAGCAAGAGCGACGGCGATCACCTTGTTACCGCCACCTTCTCCAACATGGAGGAGCTGACCGGCGATATGTATAACTCCTCCGGCAGCAACACCGCCTATAACAACAGCGCGGCCATCATGAATATGTATGTCATCCTGGACAACATCGGCACCTACACCGGCACCATCTCCGCCTCCCACGCCTATCACAGCAATTACACTTATACCTATGTGAACGACGACGGTGAGGAGATCGGCGTGATCGCTTCCCCTGACTGGTGGGACGAGTACGCGGATGAGGACTGGTTCGAGGAGAACGGCTGGGATGAGACCGACGTGAGCTGGCACTATCTGCTGTCCGACTTCACGGACGTGGCCTGCGAGGCTGTGGACAACGGCGTTATCGTTGAACTGACCAACGGCACCACCTGGGATGTCACCGGCGAGAGCTATCTGACCATGCTCATCGTGGGCGAGGACTGCGTCATCAACGGCACCATGACCGTGGACGGCGTGGAGACTGAGATCATCCCCGGCACCACCTACGAGGGCGACATCGTTATTATCCCCGCTTGAGTCGGCTTACCCTGATTTGCCTTCATACGTTTCTCTATATTGTTCCTTTCACGTTGCGGGGAGCCGTTAAGTAGCTCCTCGCAATAGAAAGGGACTCGGACTTGGGGTTTCTATTTATTGTAGTTTCATAAATTTCTTCATATTTTTCAATTCCTTTCATGTTGCGGAGGGCCTTCACCGGCCCTCCGCAATGTGGAAAAAGACCAAAGGAGCGGCAAACATGAAACCATATTCCCATGTATTTTCTCCCATCCGGGTGGCGGGGTCAGTGCTGAAAAACCGCATCATCTCTGCGCCCAGCACCATACATACCTCCTCCAGCGGCCAGCCCTATCCCACCGAGGAGGCTATCCGCTTTTTTGAACGCCGTGCCGCTGCCGGGGCGGGACTTGTCACCTGCGCCGGGGCCAGCATCGGCGGCAGTCATGACGACGGCAAGCACTGCTCTTGGGACCTGAAGGTTCCGAATCACACGAACCGGCTGTGCGACCTGGCCGGACGTATTCATCTCTATGGGGCCAAATGCACTATGGAGCTTATCGGCATCTTCCCGGACGGCTATACCGTATCCGACGGCTGCTCTATCATGGGCGACCCGGTCATGGGCCGGGAGATACCGAAGGACAAGATGGAATGGTTCAAAAATGAATATATCGAAGCAGCCCTGACCCTCAAGGCGTCGGGCTTCGATGGGGTCATGCTCCATTTCGGGCACTCCATCCCCATCGCTCAGTTTCTGTCTCCCTATACGAACAAGCGCACCGATGAGTATGGCGGCTCCACGGAAAACCGCTGCCGCTATCCCGTGGAAATATTGAAGGGTATTCGTGAGGCCGTCGGCCCGGATTTCATCATCGACGTGCGTATGTCTGGCACGGAATTCCAGCAGGGTGGCATCGACTTGGATGAGGGCCTGCGAATCGCCCAGCAGTTCCAGCCCTACTGCGACATCATCCAGGCCAGTGCCGGTATGCACAATCCCGACTGGATGACCTGGACCCATCCCTGCGGCTTTCTGCCCCCGAATCCCAACGTGTTTATTGCCGAGCATTTCAAAAAGAGCGGCTGTCTGGACCAGTGCTTTGTTTCCACCATCGGCGGTATCACCAGCCTGGACGACTGCGAGGACATACTTTCCCAGGGCAAGGCGGATTTTGTCGTTGTGGCCCGGGAGTTCATCGCCGACCCGGAATGGATACACAAGGCCGTGGCCGGGAAGCAAGAGGATGTGGTGCCCTGCATCAAGTGCATGCGCTGCCTGGACTCCGATAACAACAGCCAATATATGCTGTGTGCGGTGAATCCCCGCTTCAATCAGGAGGAGGCCGTGGCGAAGATTCCCGCTCCGGCGGTGAAGAAAAAGGTAGCAGTGATCGGCGGCGGTCCTGCCGGTATGTATGCGGCCCTGGAATGCGATAAGCTGGGCCACAGCGTCACGCTGTTTGAGAAGCAGGCCCACCTGGGCGGACTTCTGGAATATGCCGACCACGTCAGCTTCAAGTGGCCCCTGGCGAATTTCAAAAACTGGCTCATCGCTCAGCTTGAAAAGAGCAACGTAACGGTTCGTCTGAACACGGAGGCTACTCCGGAGATGGTAGAAGGCTTCGATGGTATCATCGCCGCCCTCGGTTCCCAGCCGGTGATACCGAAATTCATCCCCGGCACGGAAAACGCCCGTACCGCCGTGTCCGCCTATGGACACGAGGACGAGCTGGGCCGCAGGACCGTCATCATCGGCGGCGGGCAGGTGGGCCTGGAGACAGCGGTCCATCTTCAGCGCCTGGGGTTGGATGTGACCCTGCTGGAGATGCTGCCCCAGCTTGCGGGGGACGCCAGCAAGTGCCACCGGGATGAGCTGATGGTGGAGGTGCGCGATCATGCCGACCACATCCATGTGCTGACCGGGGCGAAATGCACCGGCATCGAGCCCGGCCTTGTCCGCTATGAGCGGGAAGGGGAGGCGGCGGCCATCAAAACGGACAGCGTGCTGCTGGCTGTGGGCCTGCGGCCGCAGCGGGAACGGGCGGATGCCTTTATGCACATGGCGGACAGCTTCTTTGAAATCGGAGACTGCGTGAAGGCCCGCACTGTGGAATGGTGCACCCGGGAGGGTCTGGCCGCAGCGCTGAATATATAACGCAGATTTTCACTCCGCTGGGCACGTTAAGGGGTCGGGTGTAGTATGATAAACCGGCGGAATGAAAAGTATCCCGCACCTGGAAATAAACCGGGTGCGGGATCTGTTGTCATGATAGGCTTTCAGTGTGTTTACGCTGAGCGCCGGGGGATGGCTTCCTTTGCGGCAGAGGGTCAGGTGAACGCGCCCTCGCTGGAGACCAGCGTAAGCGCGTCGAAGGGGCATCCCCGCACGCAGGCAGGGAGAAGGCCGGCCTTGACCCGCTCGTTGCAGCCGTCGCATTTGCCCATTTTGCCGTTGGCATCGAATACCGGCGCGCCGATAAGGCATGCGGAGAGGCAGCTTTTGCAGCCAATGCAGTCCGTATTGTCATAGATGACGAAGCCTGTTGCAGGGTCTCTGGTGATACAGCCCTGGGGACAGGCTTTTATGCAGAGCGCGTTCGCGCAGTGCATGCAGGCGCGGGAAAGGCAGGAGAGATGATTTTTCTCCCGACCTTCATGCTCCGTGATGATTATTTTGCGGAACATATGGCCTTCTCCCAGCGGCTCCCAGTCGTTCTGGTCCATACAGGCCACTGCGCAGGCGCCGCAGCCGACACATCGGGAGGGCTCGAATCGGATGGTATACCGGCTCATGCTTCATCCTCCACCTTCTGTACCGCACAGCGGAACTGCTTATAAGCGGGAAACCCGGTATACGGGTCCAGAAGCTCGGTGTCTATCAGCGCGTTGACGTCGGCCTCCTGATAGCCGTGATACATATAGATTTCGCCAGGGCTTGCCTGTAACGTGATGTGTGCGGCGGCAAGAAGGGAGCCGGTGCGGGTGGATATCCTCACCGTGTCACCCTCGCTGAGACCGAGGGCCTTTGCGTCGGAGGGGGCGATATCTGCCGCTGCGCGGCTCCGCAGGGAGCGCGGCCATGTGCAGTCGTGGATACGGCTGTGTATGGCGTTTGGCAGACGCGCGCCAGCGCACATCACGAAGGGGTATTCCGGGTCCTCCGGGCCGCTGCTGTCCCGGTAAACCGGCAGCGGCTCCAAATGTGGATATTTTACAACACGCTCGCTGTATAGCTCTATTTTCCCGCTGGGGGTATGCAGCCCGCCGGCGAAGGTGCTGCCCGCCTGATAGGGGCGGCTGTTGGGAACATGGACAGGGCCGTCATGGCATCGGAAGGCCTCCCAGTCCTGTATACCGGCAGGGGACATGATGTATTGCAGACAGCGGTCGTACCCGCTGCACAGCAGAGGGTCGTCCAGCTCCAGCGCCTTTGCCAGATCGCAGATGATGTCTGCGTCCGGGCGGTTATCATGGACAGGCTCGATCACTGGGGCGGTGTAATTGATAAGATGGCCGCTGTAGCATTTCACCTCGCTGCGCTCAAAGGATGTGCTGACCGGCAGGACGATGTCTGCATGGCGGCAGGATTCCGTCCAGAAAATGTCCGCCGCGGCGTAGAAATCCAGCTGATCCAGGGCGCGGACGAACCGGCGGCTGTCCGGGTACATCCGGGTGTTCACCCCGAAGCCAAGCGCCGCCCGGATGGGGTATGGCTCACCGGACAGAATCTGGCTTGTCAGGTGCATCCCCTGGCCCTCGTCCACCAGCTCGCCCCAAAGGGGGAAGCGGTCGAAGCCTACGGCCCGCCTTTCCGTCCGGGGACGGGTCTCGTCGATAAAACGCTCCTCCAGGGAGCGGAAGCCTCCGTTGGAATGACAGAAGGTCTCTGTGACCGGTATAAGGGTGCCCGGCCGGTCGAACCGTCCCATGATGGCGTTCAGCGACAGGATAGCCCTGTGGTTATTGAAGCCGTTTATTCGGTGGGTGATAGCGTTGCTGGGGCTGATGACGGAGGGGTCCGTCCGAGCGAAAAGCTCGGCGGCCTGATAGATCAGCTTCCCGGGAACGCCTGTGATGCGCTCGGTCGTTTTCAGGTCAAAGCCCTTTACATAGTCCTGATACGCCTGGAACCCGTGAACATGACGCCGGATGAAGGCCATATCGTGCCATCTGTTTTCCAGAATGACGTTTGCCATGCCGAGCGCCAGCGCGCCGTCTGTTCCGATGCGGGGGCGCAGATAAAGGTCGGCCAGCTTTTGCGCTGCCTGGGTGTCACGGGGGTCGATAACGATGATTTTTCCGCCCTGCTCCTTGAATTCCATCAGTCTGCGGGCCAGGGGGAACATATTGGCAAAGGCGTTGCTGCCCCAGGCTACATACAGCTTGGTATCACGCAGATCAGCCTGAGCAAGACAGCCGAAAATGCACTGATAGGACATTACCTCCGCCTGGTGACAGGCGGAGGATTCTGTTATATAGTTGGGGCTCCCAAAGGAGTGGGCCAGCCGATGGAGAAAGGGGCGGAACCACTTCGGGTATCCGCATACGAAGGCTATGGCTTCCGGCCCATAGTCCGCCTTGGTCTGATTCAGATGCGCTGCGATCTGCCGGTAGGCCTCATCCCAGCTGATGGGCTCAAACCGGTCCGACCCCTTTAGGCCGATTCTGCGCATGGGCGTCCGGATGCGGTCCTCCCGATAGATGTACTGCCGGTTTGCCGCGCCCTTGGTGCAAAGCCTTCCGTTGCTGCCGGGAAAGCCCGGCGTTCCCTCTACCTTGATGACCCGGCCGTCCCTGATATAGGCGTCGATGCCGCACTGAGGCCCGGGCGTGCAGATATCGCACATGGTGTGCGTATCTCGATGCCGGTCTCGCTGCCGGGAATCTTGGCGCGGACCCGTTTGTCCTGTTCTGTCATATGGCTGTCCCTTCCGGCTGGAAGCTTATTTCAGAGGGCTTCGATAAATCCGAACACCGCTGCGTTGGGGCCCACGTGGGCGCCTATGACCGCACCGACGGAATAGATGCCGGCGCCGGTCAAATTGTATTTTTTATCCGTGGCCTCCTTCAGCTTGAGGCACAGGTCCAGATCACGGGTGAAGCCGTAATATACGGGCAGGCGGGTATCCCGGTGCAGGTCGTCTCCCGCCATTTCCAGAAGCAGGCGGATGCAGTCCTTGGTGCCCCGGCCCTTGCCCATGACGGACAGAAGGCCGTCCTTCAGGGTGACCAGCGGTTTTATTTTCAGAAGTGTGCCGAGCACTGTGACAGCCGTGGACAGACGGCCGCCCTTGTGAAGGTATTCCAGCGTGTCCAGCATGGCGAACAGGCGGACGCGGTGCTTGGCGCTCTCCAGCTCGTCCACGATCTCCTCCGCCGTGCTGCCGTGATCCCGGAGGTAAATGCCCAGATCTATCAGCATGCGCAGACCGACGATGGACTCCTGGGAGTCAATGATGTATATCTTGTCGTAGCCGCACATCTCCTTTGCGATCTGGGCGCTCTGCATGGTGCCGCTGAGCGCGGCGGAGATGAACGGGCATATCAGGGTGTCCCCCTGCTCCCGGGCCTGCTCGAAATGGGGAAGGAAGTCGGCGGGGGAGGGCTGGCTGGTGGTGGGGAATACCTTAGAGGTCACCAGCTTTTCGTAAAACTCCTGATGGGTGATGTCCAGGTTGTCCCGGTAGGACTCCTCTCCGAACAGCACCTTCAGCGGCACGACGGTTATGTCCCGCTGGGCGGCCTCCTCGGGGGTTATATCAGAGGTGGAACCGGTCAAAAAACGGATTGCCATAGGTCAAAAATCCTTTCCTGGTCTTGTTATATAGTAAAAATGCGAATGAGATCAAGATCATCAACGCCTTCCGGCGTCCTCCTCCTGGGTCCTGCCAAGCTCCAGCATTTCCGCAAAAAAGCGGCTGAGCTGCTCCAGCATCTGGGTCAGAAGCTCCAGCTCCTCATCATTGAACTGGGCTGCGGCGCTGTGTATCATCTGGGCGTGGAACTGGCTGTGCACCTGGTTGGCGGCTTCCCCTTTAGGGGTCAGGGTGATATAGACCTGCCGCCGGTCCTGGGCGCCCTCCTGTCGGGAAAGATATCCCTTGCGCACCAGTGTGCGGACGGCGGTAGACAGGGAGCTTGTCCGGATGGAAAGACTTTCCGCGACGGCGGACATAGTGTTCTGGCCCCGCTGGGCCTGCTCGCTGACTGCCTCCAGCACATGGAGCTCCCTTACGGACAGATCCCGCGCTCCGATACGATGGAGCGCCTGCTCCTCCCAGAGGTTTATATTATTGAAAACATGGACGAAGAAATCGTTCAGCTTTTTCTCCTGAACTGTAGTCATGCAGCACTCCTGAATGCACCGAAGGGGGCAAGGTGAGGAAATTTTTCCTTTAGAAAATTTACTTTGAACTTCAAAGCATTTTAACACACGTTCTCAGGGGTGTCAACCGATAATGCAGAAAAAGCGGAAAAAGGCAGCTATTTGCTCAAAGAAGATGACCTGACGATGCGGCGTTCGGTTATTCCAGCACCTTTTTGCCCAGCCATTTGCCGCTGCGGTAGCGGGCGACGAAGCATATCTGCCTGAACAACCAGTCCACGCACCAGCCTATCCATACGCCCCAGAGGCCGATGGAGGTGGCGCGGCACAAAATCCAGCTCAGGGCCACGCGGAACACCCACATGCTGATGCCGCTGACCCACATGGTATAGGAGACATCCCCGGAGGCCCGGAGACCGTTGGGAAGTGTGAAGGCGCAGGGCCAGATAAACACCTTCAGCGCGGAGCTGAACCATATCAGCTGGCAGGCCAGGCTTGCGCCTGCCGCGCTCAGGGCGGTAAACCTTACCACGATGGGCACAGAGGCGGACAGAAGCACGCTCGTTGCCAGCACAATGCCGGTGGATATTTTTGTGAAGTAGACGATATAATGCTTGGCCTCCTCCGTCTTGCCCTGTCCGAGGCACTGTCCGGCCACGGTGAGAAGACCGGTGCCGATGGCCATGGCCGGCATGGAGCCGAAGTTTTCCAGTGTGGAGACGATGGCCTGGGCTGCGATAGCGGTGGTGCCGAGGCTTGCCACAGTGCTCTGCACCACCAGCTTTCCGAACTGGAACATGCCGTTTTCTACAGCGGCGGGAAGGCCGATGCGGAATATACGCTTCATCATGGCTCCATCCAGCCGGAAATCCCGGAGCCGCCCCAGCGTGATGACCTGGCCGGGACGGCTTTGGAAGTACAGCATCACGACGGCGCATAAAATGCGGCTGAAAAGGGTGGACAGGGCTGCGCCCAGTACCCCCAGTCCGCAGACGAATATCAGGATGGCGTTACCAATGATGTTAATGCCGTCCGCCACGGCGGCCACGATCATGGGGCGCTTGGAGTTGCCCGTGGCCCGGTGCAGGGCCGCGCTGACGGAATAAAGCCCCAGAAAGGGGTAGCTCAGGGCTGTCACCAGGAAATATACGTCAGCCGCCGCCAGCACGTCCGCCTCCACGGAGCCGAAGATGAGCCGGAGGATGGGGGTGCGGAGACCGGCCAGTGTCACACAGAAAAAAGCGACAGGCCCAGAGCGGCAAGCAGTACCTGCCGGGAGGCCCGGTTCGCCTTGTCAAGCTCCTCATGGCCGATATATTGCGCGCAGACGATGGTGCCGCCTGCACCCAGAGCCGAAAAGAAATAGACCACCAGGGTATTGATGGAATCCACCAGGGACACGCCGGATATGGCGGCTTCGCCCACGTTGGAGACCATCAGCGTGTCCGCCACGCCCATCAGTCCCGTCAGAACCTGTTCTATCACCAGGGGGATGAGCAGGGCCTTGATCTGCGCTTTCGTAAACAAAAAAACACCTTCCTTCTGGACGCATATCCGCCCAGCGTGTAGTATTATAGGAGTCTTGACCGAAAATTGCAAGGCGTTCTTCCGCGAGCAGGTTACGGATTTTATATAGCCACAGGACGGGAAAGTGTGGTATACTTACGGACATGGATACTTTTACGAAAAATTACATAGATACGCGCCGGGAGGTCATTGCCCGGAGCTTCCCTCATCTGAACGACCGCCAGCGCCAGGCGGTGCTGGCCACAGAGGGACCGCTGCTGATACTGGCAGGGGCGGGCAGCGGCAAGACCACGGTGCTGATAAACCGCATTGCGAACCTGATGAAATATGGCCGCGCCTCTGACTGCCAGGAGCTGCCGCCGGATGCGGACGAGGAAAAGCTGTCTGTCATGCGCCGGTATCTGGACGGAGAACAGGAGCTCCGGCGCCAGGCGGAGGAGGCGGCGGCCTATGACCAGGCGGCGCCCTGGCAGATACTGGCCATCACCTTTACCAACAAGGCAGCCGGAGAGCTGAAGGACAGGCTTGCCTCCATGCTGGGAGACGCTGCGGAGGGCATCTGGGCCAGAACATTCCACTCCGCCTGCGTGCGCATTCTGCGGCGGGATGGGGATAAGCTGGGGTATCCCACCAGCTTTACCATCTATGACACCGCTGACCGGACGGCCGTTATGAAGCGGCTTATCAAGGAGCAGGACAGGGACGAGAAGATGTATCCCCCCAAGTGGGTGCTTGGCGTTATTGACAAGGCCAAGGACCGCATGCAGACGCCGGAGGCGTTTATGGACATGGCGGAGCGGGCGGGGGATATCCGGCTCCAGGGGGCGGCCAAGCTATATAAGGCATACAGCAAACGGCTCCTGGAGGCAGGGGCCATGGATTTTGAGGATCTGATCTATAATACCGTCCGTCTCCTGCGGGAATTTCCCGATGTGCGGGAATATTATCAGCGGAAATTCCGCTATGTGCTCATCGACGAGTATCAGGATACCAATAACCTCCAGTATATGCTGGCGACGCTTCTGGCCGGCGGCTATAAGAACATATGCGTGGTGGGCGACGACGACCAGTCCATCTACGCCTTCCGGGGCGCCACCATTGAGAATATCCTGTCCTTTGAGGACCAGTACGACCATGCCCGCGTCATCCGACTGGAACAGAATTACCGTTCCACCGGCCACATCCTGGAGGCGGCCAACGGCGTGGTGGCCCATAATACCGGCCGGAAGGGCAAGCGTCTGTGGACAAAGGCGGGGGAGGGAGACCGCATCACCCTCTATGTGGCGAAAAATGAGGAGGACGAGGCGCAATATATCGTCCGCCAGGTGCTGCAGGCCGTAGACCGGGGGGATAACCTGCGGGATCATGCGGTGCTGTACCGGCTGAACGCCCAGTCCCGCGCCCTGGAGCAGGCGTTTCTGCGCAGCGGCATCCGGCCCCGTATCGTAAAGGGAAATCCCTTCTTTGAACGGGCGGAGATCAAGGATCTGATGGCGTATTTCTTCGTGTTGCTGAACCCGGCGGATGATCTGCGCCTGACCCGTATCATCAATACGCCCCCCCGGGGCATCGGCCAGACGACCCTTGACCGGGCCAGGGCCATCGCCGGACAGAACAATATACCGCTGTTTACGGTTATCTCCATTGCGGACAGCTTCCCGGAGCTTTCCCGTGCGGCGGAAAAGCTGAAGGCTTTTGCGCAGATGATGAACGAGCTGTCCCAGATGACCCAGACCGCCGGGCTGGAGGAGCTGTATGATGCGCTGCTGGAGAAGACTGGCTATGCCCGCCAGCTGGAGCAGGCCCATACGGAGGACAGCCTGAACCGGCTGGAAAACGTCCGGGAGCTGAAAAGCTTTATCGCCACCCATGTCCGCCAGACCGGGGACGATTCCCTGGCAGGCTTTCTGGATGAGGTCAGCCTGTATACAGATCTGCAAAACGTGGATCTGGATGAAAACACCGTTACCATGATGACCATCCACTCCGCCAAGGGCCTGGAATTTCCCACTGTGTTCATCGCCGGGATGGAGGAGGGGATATTCCCGTCTCTCCAGGCCATCGGAGAACAGGAGCAGATGGAGGAGGAACGGCGGCTGGCCTATGTGGCCATCACCCGCGCGAAAAAGCGGCTGTATATCACCAGTGCCCGCCAGCGGATGGTGTTCGGCCAGACGGCGCCCCACCGAGTCAGCCGCTTCGTGGACGAGATACCCCCGGAGCATATCGACCGGCCCTATCAGCCGCTGAAAAACAGCTATTTTGAGTTTGATGATGTGCCTCAGTCGGACGGCTGGGCGCAGGGCGGCGGGTCCCGGCAAAGGGCCGGGCAGCCGCCGAAGAAGAAAACCATTACGCCGCCCAGGACCCAGACCAATCCGATTCCGGATTATAAGGTGGGCGACCATGTGGTCCACAATGCGTTCAAATCCGGCGTGATCAAGAAGATGACGCCCATGGGCGGTGATTTCCTGGTGGAGATCGAATTTGAAAACACCGGCACCAAGCGACTGATGCTGAAGGCGGCATCCAGATATATGAAGAAAGCGGAATGATCCTGCCGGGACGATTATTCCCGCAAATGATCCGGTTTCCTCTCTTTGAAGAATAATGGGGGTTGAAAAAAACGCCCTGCGCCATTATAATGTTGGTAACTTTTATGGAAAGGGCGGCCGCCTGGGCGGAGAGAAGCTCCCCGGGGCGGAGAAGGGGCGATGGAGGTCATACATTCCCGGCAGAATGAGCTGATAAAGCGCTTTATATCCCTCGGCTCCGACGGCAAGGCCCGTCAGGAGTCGGGGGAATACCTATGTGCGGGCGAGACCATGCTCCAGGAGGCGATAGCCTCCGGGGCGGAGATCACCTGCGTGCTGGCGCTGGAGGAGCGGCCCGGGCTGCCCAGCAGGACAGTGACGCCGGCGCTGCTGAAAGCGGTGTCGCCGCTGCAAAACAGCTCGGGGCCGGTGTTTTCCGTGCGGATGCGCCCCCTGCCTCCGCCGGAGACGCTTCTGCGGGTCATGGTGCTGGAAAATGTACAGGACCCCGGCAATGTGGGGACCGTTCTGCGGACGGCGGACGCCTTCGGGATCGACCTGGTGGCGCTGTGCGGGGCCTGCGCCGACCCCTATAACCCCAAAACCGTCCGGGCCACCATGGGGGCAGTGTTCCGCCAGCCTGTGGTGAAAACGACCCTTTCCGATCTGGAGACGCTTTTGGGCGGCCTGCCGCTGTATGGAGCGGCTCTGTCCCCGGAGGCGGTGGATATACGGCAGCTCCCTCCGCCGCCTGTGGCTGTGGCGGTGGGGAACGAGGGCAGGGGCCTGTCACCGGAGCTGCTGTCGCTGTGCAGAGGGCAGACGGTGATACCGATGCGCCCCTGCGCCGAATCGCTGAACGCGGCGGTGGCCGCCTCCGTGGCGATGTGGGAGATGACGCGGGCATGGCTAGATTAAAATATTGGATATGGCTGTCCTGCATAGGCGGAGTACGGCCTCTGGTAAAATATCAGCTGGCGGCGGCTCTCGGCGGGCCGGAAAAGCTGTTTTTTGCCTCAAAGGAGGAAATGCAGACCGCCTGCGGTCTGATGCGTCCGTCGGAGGCGGAACGCCTGGCGGATAAGAGCCTGGAGACGGCTGCCCGGACCATAGGCAGGTGCGGCGAGAAAAACATCACCATCCTGACTCTCCAGGATGCGGATTATCCCGACCGGCTCCGGCAGATACCCGACCCGCCGGTGGTGCTGTATATTGCCGGCAGGCTTCCCGCTGTGGACGAACTGCCGCTGATCGCCGTGGTGGGGACCAGAAAGGCTACGGCCTACGGTATCCGCATGGCGGCAAAAATGGGGCGTGAGATCACTGCCGGGGGCGGTGTCGTGGTTTCCGGCCTGGCGGCCGGGTGCGACGGCGCGGCCATCCAGGGCGCGCTGGAGGCAGGCGGCGCGCCGGTGGGGGTATTGGGAACGGCTGTCGATCAGGTGTACCCGAAGCAGAATAAATGGCTGTTTGACGAGCTTCGGACCCGGGGTGCACTGGTCAGTGAATATGCGCCGGGGATGCGGACCTTTCCTTCGGATTTTGTGGCGCGAAATCGCATCATAACAGGCCTGAGTCTGGGGGTAGTGGTGGCGGAGGCCCCTATCCGCAGCGGCACCCGCACGACGGTGGAACACGCGCTGGAGCAGAACCGGGATCTGTTCGCTGTGCCCGGTAATGCGGATGCGGCGGTATGCGCTGGCTGCAACGATCTTCTGGCCCAGGGAGCCGCTGTCGCCACCTGCGGCGCAGATGTTTTGGGGACCTATGAGGGCCGGCGGGAGCTGTTTTCCCGGCCTGTTTCGCCCATACCTATTAAAAAAAGATTGACAAGCCGGAGGACATAGTTTATATTGACCTCACGGACGAAATGGAAAAGCTGCCCACGGCCCAGCGGGACATCCTCAAGGCGATGACCCGCCCGGATATGCACGCCGATGAGATCATCCAGGCAACGAGCCTGCCCGCGCCAGAGGCGCTGGCGGCACTGACCATGCTGGAGATCACGGGCTACATCGTCCGCGGCGCCGGCAAGCGCTATACCCGCAAGGATAAGACCGGACATAATTGAATTGAGAAGCAATATTGAGTGAGGGACCAAAAAATATGGCAAAGGCAAAAACCGATCTCGTCATCGTGGAATCCCCTGCGAAGGCGAGAACGATCGAAAAATATTTAGGCCCCGGCTATAAGGTGGTGGCCTCCATGGGGCATCTCCGTGATCTGCCAAAAAGCACTCTCGGAGTGGATGTGGAGCACGACTTTCAGCCGGATTACCGGCCAGTAAAGGGCCGGGAGGACGTGATAGAGGACCTCCAGACCCGG
This sequence comes from Oscillospiraceae bacterium, assembly GCA_021203045.1. Taxonomy (GTDB): domain Bacteria; phylum Bacillota; class Clostridia; order Oscillospirales; family Oscillospiraceae; genus CAJOIG01. The sequence goes on from JAJQBY010000009.1 coordinate 26,628, forward strand.
TCCAAAAAGGCGCAGACCGTCTATCTGGCGACGGACCCTGACCGGGAGGGAGAGGCGATCTCCTGGCACCTGAAGGAGCTGCTGGAGCTGCCGGATGAGAAGGCCCGCCGGGTCACGTTCAATGAGATCACAAAAAACGTGGTGCGGGAGGGGATCGCAAACCCCAGGGATATCGACCAGGATCTGGTAGACGCCCAGCAGGCCCGGCGCATCCTGGACCGGCTGGTGGGCTATAAGCTCAGCCCCCTGCTGTGGCGGAAGGTGCGCAAGGGCTTGTCCGCCGGACGCGTCCAGTCCGTGGCCACGCGCATGGTGCTGGATCGGGAGCGGGAGATACGGGATTTCAAACCGGAGGAATACTGGTATATCTTCGCGCAGCTTGCCACCGATAAGGGAGAGGCGTTCCGTGCCCAGTTCCACGGCACGGAAAAGAAGAAAATGGAGCTTCACAGCGAGGCGGAGACGGACGCGGTATTGAAGGCCGTGGAGGGCAAGCCCTTTACCGTCACCACCGTGAAGCACGGAAAGAAGCAGCGCAGCCCCTCGCCTCCGTTCATCACCTCGACCCTCCAGCAGGAGGCCTCCCGCCGTCTGGGGATGACCCCCCGCCGTACCATGAGCGTCGCCCAGCAGCTATATGAGGGCGTGGATATCGAGGGAGAGGGCACTGTGGGCCTTATCACCTATATGCGTACCGACTCCCTGCGTCTTTCGGAGGACGCTCTTTCCGCCGCCGCAGATTTTATCCGGGGCCGGTATGGAGAGGATTACTATTATGGCAAGCCCCGCCATTTCAAGACCGGCAGCAACGCACAGGATGCTCATGAGGCTATCCGGCCCAGTGTGCCCAGTCTGTCTCCGGACCGGGTGCGGAGCAGTCTGACCGGCGATCAATACAGGCTGTACCGCCTGATATGGGGGCGGTTCACCGCGAGCCAGATGGCGAACGCCGTCTATGACAACGTCACCGTGGACGCCGCCTGCGAGGGGTATGTGTTCCGCGCTTCCTATTCCCGCCTGGCTTTTCCCGGCTACACTGCCGTTTATGAGGAAAACAAGGATGAGGAGGAAGGCGAGGCGGAGTCCGGCGGGAAAAAGCCTCTCCCGGATCTGAAGGAGGGCCAGACCGTGACCCCGGCCAAGCTGGAGAAGGAACAGCACTTTACGAATCCGCCCTCCCGCTATACGGAGGCCACCCTGATCCGCGCCATGGAGGAGAAGGGCATCGGCCGGCCCAGCACCTATGCTCCCACCATCTCCACCATCACGGCCAGAGAGTATGTGGTCAAGGAGGGGAAGCACCTCCGGCCAACGCCCTTGGGGGAGACTGTGACCCAGCTGATGGAGGAGCGGTTTCCGGATGTAGTGGATGTGCAGTTTACCGCCCGGATGGAGAGCTCACTGGATAAGGTGGAGGAGGGCGAGGAGAACTGGAGGCAGGTCCTCCACGAGTTTTACGATGGCTTCTCCCAGGAGCTGGAGAACGCAGAGACCGCCCTGGAGGGCGTCCGCATCAAGGTGTCGGACGAGGTCTCCTCGGAAATCTGCCCCAAGTGCGGGAAAAACCTTGTGTATAAAAAGAGCCGGTTCGGCTGGTTCCTGGCCTGCCCGGGCTATCCCGAATGCAGCTTCACCATGCCTATCGTGGTGGAGATGCCGGGAAAATGCCCCAGGTGCGGGTCCCGTATCCTGAAGCGCACATCCAAGAAGGGATACCCTTATTACGCCTGCGAAAAGGGCGCGGCCTGCGGCTTCATGACCTGGGATGTTCCCACGGCGGAGGTTTGCCCTTCCTGCGGCAAGACCATGTTCAAGCTCTCCGGTAAGGGCCAGCGCAAGCCCTTCTGCATTAATGAGGAGTGCGAGGACTTCCTGCCGGAGGAAAAGCGTGGCTACCGCTACCGGGCGAAAAAGACGGCGGATACTGCCGGGGAAGCCGCCGATGGGAGCGCGCCGCCCGCCGCAGAGGAGGAAAAACCGGCCAAAAAGACAGGCACAGCGAAAAAGACCAGTACAGCGAAAAAAACCGGCACGACGAAAAAGAGCGCCACATCCAAGACCGGAGCCGCAAAAAAGACGACCGCCAAATCGACCGCAGCGAAAAGGTCTGCGTCCTCTAAGGCAAAATCGGCTGAGACGGAGGACGGGGAATGATGGAACCAGTCTCCGTTATAGGAGCCGGCCTGGCCGGATGTGAGGCTGCCTGGCAGCTGGCAGAACGGGGAATCCCCGTGCGGCTGTATGAGATGAAGCCGGAGAAGATGACCCCTGCCCATACGTCACCGCTTTTTGCGGAGCTGGTCTGCTCCAACTCCCTGCGGGGGGATGACCTTTCGAATGCTGTGGGCCTTTTGAAGGAGGAGCTGCGCCGCATGGGGAGCCTTATCATGCTCTCTGCCGAGAAGCATCGTGTTCCTGCTGGCGGAGCCCTGGCGGTGGACAGAACGGCCTTTGCCCGGACCATCACGGATATGATACGGTCTCACCCTAATATCCAGGTGATAGAGGGGGAGGTAACAGATTTTCCGGAGGGCGAGTGCATTGTGGCTACCGGGCCGCTTACCAGCGATGGGCTTATTCCCGCCATCGGGGAAAAATGCGGGGACAGGGACTTCCTCCATTTCTATGACGCCGCAGCACCGCTGATCGCAGCAGACAGCATCGATATGACCAAGGCCTGGTTCGGCTCCCGTTATGGAAAGGGAACGGCGGATTATATCAACTGCCCCATGAATAAAGAAGAATATACCGTCTTCACAGAGGCTTTGGCGTCCGCCAAACAGGCGGAGGTACACGGCTTCGAGGACGGAGGCGTGTTCGAGGGCTGTATGCCTGTGGAGGTCATGGCCCGCCGGGGACAGGACACCCTGCGCTATGGGCCCCTGAAGCCGGTAGGTCTGCGCCATCCGGAGACGGGGGAGAGCTATTACGCCGTGGTCCAGCTCCGGCGTGACAACGATGAGGGAACGGTGTATAATCTGGTAGGGTTTCAAACCCATCTGACCTTCCCGGAGCAGCGGCGGGTCTTTGGCATGATACCCGCCCTGGCGAATGCGGATTATCTGCGGTATGGAAAGATGCACCGCAACACCTTCCTGAACTCTCCGGCTCTGCTGGACAGATACTATCGCCTTCGCAGTGAGCCTCGCCTGTCCTTTGCCGGACAGATGACCGGCGTGGAGGGATATGTGGAATCCTGCGCCTCCGGGCTGCTGGCTGGTATCGAGACGGCCCGGCGCTTAAAGGGGCAGGAGCCGCTGAATCTGCCTCGTACCACGGCCACCGGCGCTCTGGCTATATACGTCTCCGGCGGCGGAGCCAGCGGGGATTTTCAGCCGATGAACATAAATTTTGGTATTATCGAGCCATATGGAGAACGTATCCGCGGCAAGCGGGAACGGAATCTGAAGATCGCGGAGCGAGCCCTGGCCGTGCTGGATGAGTGCATAGGGCGAGCGGATTTCAGAGCGTGATATACGGAGAAGGAGGGACGACAGGGATGAAGATCATATTGGACGCCATGGGCGGGGATAACGCCCCCGCTTCCGTGGTGGAAGGAGCCGTCCGGGCCTGCGGTGAGTTGGGCGTGGACGTGGTCCTGGTAGGCCGTGAGGCGGAGATCGATCAGTGCCTCGCTGCCTGCGGCAGCGCCAGAGGAGAGCATATCCAGGTGGTGAACGCTACCGAGGTGGTCACGATGGAGGATGATCCCAGCATGGCTACCCGCCGGAAGAAGGATTCCTCCATGGCCGTGGCTCTGACCATGCTGAAAAACGGCCAGGGAGACGCCGTGGTTTCGGCTGGGAGCACAGGCGCGCTGCTGACCGGAGCTACCCTGATCGTAAAGCGCATCCGGGGCATCCGCCGGGCGGCGATGGGACCGGTTCTGCCCAATGGGGGCAAGGGCGTTCTGCTGATGGACTGCGGCGCAAATGTGGACTGTACGCCGGAATATTTGCTGCAATTTGCCTATATGGGCTCCTTTTACGCGGAGCGGATCATGGGCTGCGAAAATCCTCGCGTGGCCCTTCTGAACGTAGGCACGGAGGATACGAAGGGCGGAGTGCTGCAAAAGGAGAGCTTTGAGCTCCTGCGCCAGGCGGCGGACGCAGGCCGGATCAATTTCATCGGAAACGCTGAGGGAAGCGATCTGATGACAGGCCGGGTGGACGTGATGATAACGGACGGCTTTTCCGGCAACGTTATGCTGAAAACCGTAGAGGGCGCGGCGAAGTTTATGTTCAGCCAGCTCAAGGGCGTGCTTTATACCAGTACGAAAAATAAGCTGGCAGCCCTGGCGATCAAAAAGGATCTTTCCGGTATGAAGGCCATGCTTGACCCCGCCGAGGTGGGCGGGACGGCTATGCTTGGCATTTCAAAGCCGGTGATCAAAGCACATGGAAGCTCAGACGGGCGGGCCATATTCAACGCTATCCGGCAGGCGGCGGCCTGCGCAGAGGCGGATGTGGCCGGTGCGATCGAGGCTAACATAGAATATATGAAAATCGAAAAGGAGACTTAAAACCCATGGTGTATGAGAAAATCGTGAGCATGATCTGCGACCAGTTCGGCATGGAGCCGGACGAGCTGAGCGAGAGCTCCACCTTTACCGAGGATCTCGGTATCGATTCCGTGGACGTGGTAGAGCTTGTGGTAGAGCTGGAGGCCGAGTTCGGCATGTCGGAGATCCCGGAGGAGGACCTCAAGAAGATGCACACCATCGGCGATCTGGCCGAGTATGTGCGCACCCACGCGGACATCTGATGGAGCAGCTGGAGCGGCGGCTTGGCTATAGCTTCACGAACCGTTCCTATCTGGATACGGCGCTGACCCACAGCTCCTACGCCAACGAGCAGGGACACCAGCGCAGCAACGAGCGCCTGGAATTTTTGGGCGATTCGGTGCTGGGATTCTGTGTGGCCAAGGCGCTGTGGCGGCTGTATCCGGATATGCCGGAGGGCGGGCTGACCCGCCTGCGGGCAGAGCTCGTCTGCGAGGCGAGCCTGCATCAGGTGGCTCTGTCCCTGGAGCTTGGACAGTATATCCATCTGGGGAAAAATGAGGAATGCAACGGCGGCCGGGAGCGCACCTCCATCCTGGCTGACTGCGTGGAGGCTATCATCGCCGCCATGTATCTGGACGGCGGAATGCAGCCGGCGGAGGCGTTCATCGAGGAATATATCCTCAAGGACCTGCGGGCCGGGCGCCGTCCTGTCAGAACGGACTATAAGACTCAACTCCAGGAGCTTTTGCAGCGGGCGGGGGGCGCGTCTCCTGTGTACGCTATCATAGCGGAGAGCGGCCCGGATCATGCAAAGACCTTTACCGCCAGCGTTACCCTCCATGACGGCTCCCAGGCCAAAGGAGAAGGAAAAAGCAAGAAGGAGGCGGAGCAGATGGCTGCCAAGGCAGCACTGCAAACGCTGGAGGACTGATGGCAAAAAGAAGCATTATTCCCCTGTTTATCCCCCATCTGGGCTGCCCGAACGATTGCGTCTTTTGCGACCAAAAGCGCATCTCCGGCAGCCTTTCGCCTGCCTGCGGGACGGATGTTATCCGGGCCCTGGAGGCGGCGAAGGCCCGGGGACAGCGGGGCGTGGAGCTGGCCTTTTACGGCGGGAGCTTTACGGCTATCGACCGGGAGATACAGCAGGAGCTGCTGTCTGCGGCCGCACCCTACCGTGAGAATGGGACGGTGGGCGCTGTGCGCTTGTCTACCAGACCGGACGCGGTGGATGAGGATATTCTTAATTTTTTAAGCTCCTGGGGCGTCCGGACCGTGGAGCTGGGAGCACAGTCCCTGGATGAGCAGGTGCTGCTGGCAAGCGGCCGGGGCCATACGGCGGCGGATACTGTCCGGGCTGCCGGCTTGGTCAAGGCGGCAGGGCTGCAGCTTATCCTTCAGATGATGACGGGGCTGCCCGGCTCCAGCCGGGAATCGGATGTCCGGACGGCTCATGGCGTCATTGCCTTGAGGCCGGACGGCGTGCGGATTTACCCCACGGTCATCGTGAAGAACACGGCGCTGGAGGCCATGTGGCGGTCGGGGCAATATCAGGAGCACACGGTGGAGGATGCAGTGGCAGTCTGCGCGGACATTCTGCCGCTGTTTCAGTCGGTGGACATCCCAGTCATCCGTCTGGGCCTGAATCCCACGGAGGAGCTCTCCCATGGCAGCGCGGTGGGCGGGGCCTATCATCCGGCACTGGGCGAGCTGGTGCGTTCCGAGGTGATGCGCCGCCGGGCGGAGGCCCTCCTGCGGGAGGTCCCTGCCGGGGCCGCCGTTATCCTGGGCGTAGAGCCGAGGGCCGTGTCCGCTATGACCGGTCAGCACCGGTGCAATATCACCTCTCTTTGCGCTTCATTGGGCCTTTCGGCGCTGACCGTACGTCCGATGGAGGGAGTCGGTGATGAAATTATCATTGTTGACGTGAGAGCATAATCAGGGTATACTACATTTTGTGTGCGTTTGCTCGCGATACTACCAACAGAGGTGTAAGATTTGTATTTAAAGGCTCTTGAAATACAGGGCTTCAAGTCCTTCCCGGATAAGACCACGCTTGTGTTCGATAAGAATGTCACCATGATCGTGGGGCCGAACGGGTCGGGCAAGTCCAATATATCCGACGCGGTGCTCTGGGTCATGGGCGAGCAGCGTACCCGCGCCCTGCGGGGCGGCAAGATGGAGGATGTCATCTTCGGAGGAACGGAAAAACGGGGGAAGCTGGGCTTTGCCCAGGTGACGCTGATCCTGGATAATACCGCCCGCATCTTCCCTGTGGACAGCGATGAGCTGTCTATTTCCCGCCGGTATTACCGGAGCGGGGACAGCGAATACTACATAAACCGGGAGACCGTCCGCCTCCGGGACGTGAATGAGCTTCTTATGGATACGGGCCTGGGCCGGGATGGATATTCCATCATCGGACAGGGACGCATCAGCGAGATTGTCTCCGCCAAGAGCACCGACCGCCGGGAGATATTCGAGCAGGCTGCGGGCATATCCCGCTATCGCTTCCGCAAGGAGGAGGCGGAGCGCAAGCTGGCGGCCACGGACGAGACCCTTCTCCGGGTGGGAGACAAGATAGACGAGCTGGAGCTCCAGCTGACCCCTCTGCGAAAGCAGGCGGAGGTTGCGAAAAAGTACCTCCTTCTGCGGGAGGAGCTGCGCACGCTGGAGGTCTCCGCCTGGATGGAGACGTTGGACAAGCTGGCCGGTCAGACAAAGGCCATCCGGGAGAGCTATGCCCAGGCGCAGGCAGATCTGGAAAAGGCGCGGGCGCAGGTGACAGAAAATTACCGCTACACGGAATCGATCGCCGAGCGCATGCGGGAAAAGGATCTGGAGACAGAGGCCCTTCGGGAGAAGCTGACGGCGGCAGAGCAGGAGGCGGCGGAGAACCGCAGCGCCGGGGCTGTTCTGGAGACCGACCGGAAAAATAACCTGGCCAGCATCCAGCGGCTGGAGGAGGACATGAGCCAGGACGCCGGGCGCGTGCAGGCGCTGGACGATCAGATAGCGGCCCTGCGCCGCCGGGTGGAGGAACTGGACAAGGCGGGCGAGACAATCCGGGAAAAGATCGGTCAGTTGTCCAATATTGTAAACGGCCACAGGATGAAAATGTCCGGTCGGGAGAGCCGGGTATCCTCCCTGCGGGAGGAGCTGACAAAGCTGACTGTGGACGGCCGCAGCATGGACAGCCGCATCTCCATGCTGACGGATATGGAAAGGGACTATGAGGGATATAACCGGGCGGTCAAGACCGTTATGCGGGAAAAGGAACACGGCTCTCTCCGGGGTGTCCACGGGCCGGTGGCAAACCTGGTCCGGACAGAGGACCGCTTTGCCCAGGCCATAGAGACGGCCCTGGGGGCTGCGGCTCAGAATATAATCGTGGATACTGCGGAGGACGGCCGCGCGGCCATCGAGCTGCTGAAGCGGCGGGACGGAGGCCGGGCCACCTTCCTGCCCATCGGCAGCATACGGGGCCGTGTCCTTGACCGGCTCCCTGTGGGTGAAAAGGGCTATCTGGGCCTCGCTGTGGATTTGGCGGAGTTTGACGGCGAATACCGGCAAATATTCGACTATCTGCTTGGCCGCACCATCGTGGCGGAGACTCTTTCCGATGCCATCGCCATTGCCAGACGGCATCAGAACCAGTTTCGCATCGTATCCCTGGATGGGCAGATGGTGAATGCCGGCGGTTCCATGACCGGCGGCAGCGCCGCCAGGGGAACGGGCATTTTGTCCCGCGCCAATGAGCTGAAGCGCCTTGCGGAGGAGCGGCAGATCCTGGCCGTACGCCAGAAGGAAAAGGCCGCGGCCCTGGATCAGGCAGAGCGGGAGCTTGCCGCCGCCCGGTATGATATGGATGTGGCGGGCCAGGAGCTGAGTCAGACTCAGCGGGAGGAGGCCACGCTCCAGGCGGAGCGGGATGCAAAAGCGACCAGCGCTACCCAGCTGGAGGACGTAAAGAGCGCCATGGCCGCCGGAGACAGCCAGCGCCGCGCTCTGATGGAGGAATACCGCCGGCGGGATAGCCAGATCCGCACAGATCTGGAGGCAAACGCCGAGAAAGGGCGCATTCTTTCAGAGAGGGCGGAGGCCATCCGGGGAGAGATACAGGCTGTAACAGCCCAGAAGCTGGAGCTGGAAGCCAAACGCACCCAGGCGGACAGAGATGCCCAGCGGCAGAACGAGGCTCTCCTGGATCAGGAGCGGCTGGCGGCCTCCATCGAGCGGCAGACTATGGCCGCCGAGATGGAGGAGAAGCAGCTTGTGGACAAGCTGTGGGACAGCTATGAGCTGAGCCGCACGGCGGCCCAGGCCCAGCGGCAGCCCATCGAGAGCCTTACCGCAGCCAACCGGCGTATCGCTGAGCTTCGCCGCAAAATACGGGAGCTTGGCACGCCGAACCTTGGCGCCATCGAGGAGAGCGAGCGGGTGGGCCAGCGCTATGATTTTCTCACCGAGCAGAGGGATGATATCGCTAAGGCGAAAAACGAGCTTCTGGACATCATCGGGGATATCACCGGTCAGATGGAGGAGATATTCAGCCGGGAGTTTCAGGCCATCAATGAGAGCTTTCAGGCTACGTTTCTGGAGCTTTTCGGCGGCGGCAAGGCGTCCCTCCGGCTGGAGGACGAGGACGATGTGCTTAACTGCGGCATAGAGATAAAGGTCCAGCCCCCCGGCAAGGCGGTATCCAATATAAGCCTTCTGTCCGGCGGGGAAAAATCCTTCGTGGCCATTGCGCTGTATTTCTCCATCCTGAAGCTGAAGCCCACGCCGTTCTGCGTCATGGACGAGATAGAAGCGGCGCTGGATGAGGAAAACGTTATCCGCTTTGCAAGCTATCTTCACAGGCTGGACAAGACCCAGTTTATCGTCATCACCCACCGCCGGGGCACTATGGAGCAGGCGGATGTGCTGTTTGGCGTGACCATGCAGGAAAAGGGTGTCAGCCGGGTCATCGAGCTTGATCTGGCAGAGGCGCAGAAGACTGCTGAGGCATAAAAAAGGAGTAATCATATGGCACTATTCAGTGATAAAAAGAAGGGCTTTCTGTCCGGGCTTTTTTCCGCCTTTTCCGGGGTGGATGAGGATTTCCTGGACGAGCTGGAGGAAAAGCTGATCCTGGCCGATGCCGGAATCGAGACGGCGGAGCAGGCTGTTGAGGCTCTGCGCCAGCAGAAGGGGTTAAAGGGCGAGCAGGTGCGCCAGAAGCTGGTGGATATCCTGACGGAGCTGATGGAAAAGGCCGGTCCCCCGGATCTGTGCCTGAATACGAAGCCCTCCGTCATCCTGATGGTGGGCGTGAACGGTGTGGGAAAAACCACGACGATTGGCAAGCTGGCGAATCGTTATGTGCAGGACGGGAAAAAGGTCCTCCTGTGCGCTGCGGATACCTTCCGTGCCGCTGCCTCGGAGCAGCTGTCCATCTGGGCTAAGCGCACCGGCGCGGAGATCGTCCGCCACGGAGAAGGGGGAGACCCCGGTGCCGTGGTGTTTGACGGCTGCAATGCCTCCAAAGCCAGGGGCACGGATATCATGATCGTGGATACCGCGGGACGGCTCCACAACAAACAGAACCTGATGAACGAGCTGACCAAGATCACCAAGGTGCTGAGCCGGGAGCTGCCGGAGGCGGACAGAGAGATTCTTTTGGTGCTGGACGCCACGACAGGACAGAACGGCCTCATCCAGGCGGAGCAGTTTGCCAAGGCCGCCGGTGTGACCGGCATCGTGCTGACGAAGCTGGACGGAACGGCCAAGGGCGGCGTGGTGTTTTCCATCGCAAGCCGGCTGGGCGTGCCGGTGAAGCTGGTGGGCGTAGGCGAGGGGGCGGAGGATCTGCGGCCCTTTGACGCCAGAGAATTTGCGGAGGCTATGGTGCAGTGACTTTTATCCTTGCTACGAACAACATGGGGAAGGTGCGGGAATTCAAAGAGATTCTGGAGCCGCTCTCTATCGGACTGGTGCCTCAGGCTGTGGTCGGTGTGGATTTTGAGGTCAACGAGACCGGCGAGACCTTTGAGGAGAATGCCTTTCTGAAAGCCTCCACCGTCTGCCAGTATACCCAATTCACTGCCGTGGCAGATGATTCCGGATTGTGCGTGGAGGCGCTGAACGGCGAACCGGGCGTCCATTCCGCGCGCTTCGGCGGCGGTAAGGACTGGACAGACCAGCAGAAGTATGAATACCTTCTTCGGAAGCTGGAGGGGGAGGAAGACCGGCGGGCCAAATTTGTAAGCTGTATCTGCTGCGTGTTCCCCAATGGAGATATCCTGCGGGCCAGGGGAGAATGCCCCGGCAGGATATTGCTGGCACCGCAGGGAGAAGGTGGCTTCGGCTATGACCCGGTCTTTGCCCCGGAGGGCTATGACCAGTCCTTTGCCGCCCTGGGGCAGGAGCTGAAAAATAAGATATCGCACCGGGCCAGGGCCCTGGCGGCGTTTCGGGAGGAGTTGAAGAAATATTATGCTCACAGGTAAACAGCGGGCCTATCTGCGTTCTCTGGCCCAGAAGGAGGAGGCTATCCTCTATGTGGGGAAGGCAGGCGTGACCGAGCCTGTGATCGCCGAGGCCAGGGATGCACTGGCGGCCCGGGAGCTGGTGAAGGGCCGGGTCCAGGAGGCATCCATGCTGACGGCGGCGGAGGCGCAGTCTGCGCTGTGTCAGGCGTGTCAGGCCGAAGGGGTGCAGGTCATCGGGAATGTGTTCGTCCTGCATAAAAAACGGGATAACGGGGCTAAAATTATTTTGCCCAAGGGATAAATATGCGGATTTTGATCTATGGCGGAAGCTTCAACCCGCCTCATATGGGCCATGTGCGCTCGGCCAACGTTGCCGCTGCGGCGCTGGAGCCTGACAGCGTGTTTCTTGTTCCGGCGGCCATCCCGCCACACAAGGAGCTGGCCGCAGGCAGCCCCGCCGTTTCTGACCGCCTTGCCATGACGAAGCTGGCCGCAGCGGAGGTATCCGGCGGTGAGGCGCTGGATATCGAATTGGAGCGGTCGGGAAAGAGCTATACCTCTGATACGCTCCGACAGCTCAAGGAGCGCTATCCGGAGGCGGAGCTGGTGTTTCTGGTGGGGACAGACATGCTTCTGACCATCGACCAGTGGCATGAGCCAGAGGCTGTGATGGCCCTTGCCTCTATCGCCGTATTTGCCAGGGAAACAGATACATCCGGCGCGGTAGAGAAAAAAGCCCGGATGCTCCATGAAAAATATGGCGCAACGATCTATGTCCTGGCGGGGGAGCCTGTGGAGGCGGCGTCTACGGATATACGGGAGCTGCTGCCTCAGCGTCAGGGACGGGAGCTGCTGCCTGCCTCCGTCTATGAATACATCATCCGCCATCGTCTGTATGGAGCGCGACCGGCGCCTGACTGGCTGCGGGAGCGGGCCTATGCCTATCTCGCGCCCAAGCGGGTGGCCCATGTCTGCGGTACGGAACAGGAGGCCCGTCGTCTGGCGGAGCGATGGGGTCAGGATGTGGAGGATGCGGCGGAGGCCGCGATCGTTCATGACATCACAAAAAAATTGACCATGGAGGAGCAGTTGATTCTCTGCGGTAAATATGATATTATCTTAGATGAATGCGAGCTGGCCAATGAAAAGCTCCTTCATGCCCGGACAGGAGCCGCTTTCGCGGCGGAGCTGTTTGGCTGCCCTGCACATATCGTCCAGGCTGTCCGCTGGCATACCACGGGCCGTCCTGACATGACGGTGCTGGAGCAGATCATATATCTTGCGGACTATATCGAGCCGGGGCGGAGCGGCTTTTCCGGACTTGCGGAGCTGCGTGAGGCAGCCTATCAGGATCTGGACCTGGCCATGGAGCTGGGGCTTCGCATGAGTCTGGAGGAGGTCCGCTCCAAGGGACAGACCCCTCACCGGAACACGGCGGAGGCGCAGGCGTGGTTCGCGGCCCGGCTGAAGGCGCGGGGTCTGGAGCCGGTGTCCTGGACGGCGGACACGCCCATCCCGGAATGAGCTCTCGGCCGGTTCTAAAAATTCAAGCAAACGCAAGACCACTATATTTTATGCAGGCGGGAGAAAGAGAATGGAACCTTTTGAAGCGGCAAAACTGGCGGTACAGGCCCTGTCGGATAAGCAGGCGTCTGATATCCGGCTTCTAAAAACAACAGAGCTGACGGTGCTGGCGGATTATTTCCTGATCTGCACGGCCAACTCCACGCCTCATGTGCGCACGCTTTACGATGAGGTGGACAGGCGACTGTCGGAGGCGGGAATGCCGCCGGTGCGCCGGGAGGGATACCGGAACAGCAACTGGCTGCTGCTGGATTTTGGATGTCTGATCGTCCATATCTTCCAGAAGGAGACAAGAGAGTTTTACAACCTGGAGCGCCTTTGGAGCGACGCGCAGGAAATTGACATTGCAGAAATAGAGGCGTGACAGATGGCTTACGATTTTGAGCGTATCGAGAAAAAATGGCAGGCGCGGTGGGAGCAGGAAAAGCCCTATGCTGCCATCGACAACGATCCCCGGCCCAAGTGGTACGGACTGATCGAATTCCCTTACCCCTCCGGTCAGGGGCTCCACGTGGGCCATGCCCGCCCCTATACGGCCATGGACATCGTGGCCAGAAAGCGGCGGATGCAGGGCTACAATGTGCTGTTTCCCATTGGGTATGATGCTTTTGGTCTGCCCACGGAGAACTATGCCATCAAAAACCACATGCATCCCCACGATGTGACCCGGCAGAACATCAAGCATTTCACCGAACAGCTGAAAATGCTGGGCTTCAGCTTTGACTGGGATCGCTGCGTGGACACCACTGACCCTACATACTATAAGTGGACCCAGTGGATATTCCTGCAGCTGTATAAACACGGTCTGGCCTATAAGGCCACCATGCCGGTGAACTGGTGTACCTCCTGCAAATGTGTTCTGGCGAACGAGGAGGTAGTCAACGGCGTCTGCGAGCGCTGCGGCTCCACGGTGGTGCAGAAGGAAAAGAGCCAGTGGATGCTGAAAATAACCGCTTACGCTCAGCGCCTGATCGACGATCTGGACGATGTGGACTATATCGAGCGCGTGAAGATCCAGCAGCGCAACTGGATAGGCCGCTCTGTCGGCGCAGAGGTGGAGTTTGCCACCACGGCGGGGGATACCATGCGTATCTTCACCACCCGCTGCGACACGCTGTTCGGTGCGACCTATATGGTGATGGCTCCGGAGCATTCCCTGGTGGAAAAATGGATGCCTCTGCTGAAAAACAGCGATGAGGTGCGGGCGTATCAGGCTGCCGCCGCTCACAAATCTGAGTTCGAACGCACAGAGCTTGCCAAGGACAAGACCGGTGTCCGGCTGGACGGTGTGCGGGCCATCAACCCGGTGAACGGGGCGGAGATACCCATTTTCATATCCGACTATGTCCTGGCAACCTACGGCACCGGCGCGATCATGGCTGTGCCCGCCCATGACAGCCGCGACTGGGATTTTGCCAAGGCCTTCGACCTGCCGATCACCGAGGTGGTCTCCGGCGGGGACGTGGAAAAGGAGGCGTACACCGCCTGCTCCACCGGCGTCATGGTCAATTCCGGATTCCTGGACGGGCTCCATGTGGAGCAGGCCCAGGAGAAGATGCTGGACTGGCTGGAGGAAAAGGGCCTTGGGACCCGGAAGATAAACTATAAGCTCCGGGATTGGGTGTTCTCCCGTCAGCGGTATTGGGGCGAGCCTATCCCCATGATAAACTGCCCGATCTGCGGCTGGGTTCCTGTGCCGGAGGAGGAGCTTCCTGTCGTCCTGCCGGAGGTGGAGAGCTATGAGACCACCGATACGGGGGAAAGCCCGCTGCACAATATGCGCAGTTGGGTGGAGTGCAAGTGCCCCAAGTGCGGCGGCCCCGCCGAGCGGGAGACGGACACCATGCCTCAGTGGGCCGGTTCAAGCTGGTACTTCCTGCGGTATACCGATCCCCACGGCAAGGACGCTCTGGCCTCGAAGGAGGCCTTGGACTACTGGTCTCCCGTGGACTGGTATAACGGAGGTATGGAGCATACCACCCTTCATCTGCTGTATTCCCGGTTCTGGCACAAATTCCTCTATGACATCGGCGTAGTTCCCACCAAGGAGCCCTATATGAAGCGCACCAGCCATGGTATGATTCTGGGCGAGGGCGGCGTGAAAATGTCCAAGTCCCGCGGAAACGTGGTGAATCCCGGCGATGTGGTAGCCCAATATGGCACGGACACCCTGCGGGTGTATGTCATGTTTATCGGCGACTTTGAAAAGGCCGCTACCTGGTCGGATAAGGCGGTCAAGGGCTGCAAGCGTTTTCTGGACCGCATCTGGGCCCTGGCGGAAGAGCCCCTGAAGGGAGACGAGCTGACTGCCGCCAACGAGGGCGCCATCCACCGTACCATCAAGAAGGTGTCGGAGGACATCGAGGAGATGAAGTTCAACACGGCTATTGCCGCCATGATGAGCCTTGTGAACCAGTTTTACGACACCAAGCCCAGCCGCGGCGATATGAAGCAGCTTCTTATGCTCCTGAGCCCCTTTGCCCCTCACATGACTGAGGAGCTGTGGGAGATACAGGGCTTTGAGGGCCGCGCCATGAGCCAGCCCTGGCCGGAATATGACGAGGCCAAGACCCATGAGGCGGAGCAGGAGCTGGCCGTGCAGATCAACGGCAAGCTGAAGACCACGGTTACCGTGCCTACGGACGCTCCGGAGGAGACGGTGCTGGCTGCCGCCCAGGCCAACGAAAAGGTGCAGAAGGCCATGGCCGGGATGGAGCTGGTTCGGTCCATCGTCATCCCCAACCGTCTGGTCAATCTGATTTTGAAGCCCAAAAAGTAAGAATTCCTTGACAACCCGGCGGTAAAACATTATAATAACCAAGGTTCGGGAAAAGAGAACATATTAAGCACATAATGAGGCGTATTTGGAGGGAGGGAAAAATAAAATGTCGGAAATCCATGTGAAGGAGAACGAATCTCTCGATAATGCGCTCAAGCGTTTCAAACGGAGCTGTGCCAAGGCTGGCGTTATGAACGATCTTCGCCGTAAGGAGTACTATCAGAGCCCCAGCGTTAAACGGCGCAAGAAGTCCGAAGCGGCTCGGAAGAACAAACATAAGCGTTATTATTAATGCGTTCTATCCTCAAAAACGAAAAAACACGGGCCTGGCCCGTGTTTTTTGTCATTTTCTCCCATATATGCCGGGCAGAAGCAACCGGCGCGGGAATTTTTATTGAAAATCCCTTTTGGATATATTATAATAAGATGATTTATCATAGCCGGGCAAAGCCCCGGCGGAGGGAGCCTCATATATGAGCGAGGAGATCGAACGCCTCCGGCAATGGGTGGCGGAGAGTGATAATATCGTTTTTTTCGGAGGAGCCGGTGTCTCTACGGAGAGCGGTATCCCGGATTTTCGCAGTGTGGACGGCCTCTATAACCAGCAGTGGGCCTACCCGCCGGAAACCATTTTGTCCCACAGCTTTTTTGAGCGTGACCCGGAGGAATTTTACCGCTTCTATCACGCAAAGCTGGTGGTTCATGGAGCCAAGCCGAATGCGGCCCACCTGCGTCTGGCGGCGCTGGAGCGGGAGGGAAAGCTGAAGGCCATCCTGACTCAGAATATAGACGGTCTGCATCAGGCGGCAGGCAGCAAAAATGTGCTGGAGCTCCATGGCTCCACCGCCCGCTGCTACTGCGCAAGGTGCCGCCGGCCCTATCCTGCGGACTATATCAACGACTGCGAGGGCGTGCCGAAATGTGAGGCCTGCGGCGGTGTTGTGCGGCCGGATGTGGTGCTGTATGAGGAGTCCCTGGATGAGGACGTTCTTCAGCGGAGCGTGATGTATATCTCCCGGGCAGACATGCTCATTATTGGCGGCACCAGTCTGGCCGTCTATCCGGCGGCGGGGCTTATCAATTACTATCAGGGCCACAAGCTGGCGCTGGTGAACCGGGGCCAGACGCCGCGAGATGGAGCGGCGGACCTGATCGTCCGGGGCAATATCGGGGAGGTATTTTCCCAGATATGAGCGCCTCCGTCCTGGGCGTGGATTTTGACCGGGTCACGATAGCAGAGGCCGTATCATGGGCCGGAAAGACGATGGAGCAGCGGCGGTGCGCCTATGTCTGCACGCCGAATCCGGAGATCGTGTGGGCTTGCCGCGGGGATGAAGCCCTGTGCACCGCCATCGCCGGGGCGGATATGACCCTGGCGGACGGCGTCGGTATCGTATGGGCCAGCAGGGTGCTGCAATGCCCTGTGCCGGAGCGGGTCAGCGGCTATGATTTTCTGCTGGCGCTGCTGGCGGCTATGGAGGGGCGTGTTTTCCTCCTGGGGGGAAGGCCCGGTGTGGCGGAACAGGCAGGACGGCGGATAGAGGCTCGCTTTCCCCGTGTGACGGTTTGCGGCGTTCATGACGGTTATTTCCGGGAGGAGGAGCCTGTCCTGGAGGAGATATGTGCGGCCCGGCCCGACCTGCTGCTGGTGTGCCTCGGCTCCCCCAAGCAGGAGCTTTGGATGGCGGCGCATAAGGGCTGCCTGCCTGTGGGGCTTATGGCCGGCCTGGGCGGCTGTCTGGATGTGCTGGCCGGGCAAAAACGACGAGCCCCGGATATATGGATACGCCTGCGCCTGGAGTGGCTCTACCGACTGTTCCAGGAGCCTGGCCGGATAAAACGACAGAGCCGCCTGCCCCTTTTCGCGGCGGCGGTATTGAAAGAGAGAATGAGACGATGGAAAGCGGAAAGCTGATCGTACTGGAGGGCATAGACGGGAGCGGAAAAAGCACCCAATACAGGCTGCTTCAGGAACGCTTCCGGCAGGAGGGCATCCAATTTCACAGCACGGTGTTTCCCCGCTATAAGGAGGAATCCTCAGCTCTGATAAGACTTTACCTGTCCGGCGCATTCGGAAGCAAGCCGGAGGATGTGAACGCCTGCGCCGCCGCGGCGTTTTATGCCGTGGACCGATATGCTGCCTATAAACAGGATTGGGGCGGGATATACGAATCGGGCGGGCTGATACTGGCTGACCGCTACACTA
>JAJQBY010000026.1 GCA_021203045.1 Oscillospiraceae bacterium
CCCACGACGGCATCGATATCACCTGCGATCTGGGCACCCAGGTGATCGCCACCGCGGCCGGGACCGTGGTCAGCGTGGAAAACGACGACCTGTACGGCACCACCGTGGAGATCGACCACGCAAACGGTATCCACAGCATCTATGCAAATCTCGCCTCCGAGCCCCCTGTCTCCGTGGGGGATACGGTCACCATGGGCCAGGTCATCGGCTCCGTGGGCAGCACCGCCATCTGCGAGACAAATCAGGTCAACCACCTGCATTTCGCCATGACCTGCGACGGTCTCCCGGCAGACCCCACAGCCTATCTCCCGGCGGCGTAAAACAAAATATTCCTCATAAGCGCAAAAAGACCGCAGCAAAGCAAAGACTTTGGTGCGGTCTTTTGCGCTATAGGTGCAGCAGCAAATTGACGAATCGTGCCGGTTGTGGTACATTGTATCGGAGAATTATCGGATAACGGCACGGAGGGGCGCAGCGTGAAAAATATCGTTCTGATCGGTATGCCCGGCACGGGTAAGAGCACAGTGGGAGTCATCCTGGCAAAGCGGCTGGGCTATGACTTTCTGGATACGGACATCCTGCTGGCCCGGCGAGAGGGACACACCCTGCCGGAGCTTCTCGCCGCCTATGGACTGGAGGGCTTCCTTCAGCGAGAGGAAGCCATGGGACGGGAGCTTCGCCGGGACGGGACAGTGATCGCCACCGGGGGCAGCATGGTGCTGTCCGCCGCAGCCATGGAAAACCTCCGCCGGAACGGAGTTGTGATCCGGCTGCAAACGCCGGTCTCCGTTCTGGAGGCGCGGCTGGCAAATCACTCCCGGGAGGATCGGGGCGTAGCCGCCCCGCCGGAGATGACCGTGGGGGAGATTTACGCCATGCGGGAGCCGTATTATAAAAAATACGCAGACCTGACCATTCCCTGCCGCGACGGAGTAGACCAGGTGGTGGCCGCCGTACGTGAGGCACTGAGGAATGCAGATCTGCAATAGGAGAAATAAAACATGTTAGACCAGTTTTCAAGAACACAGCTGATTTTCGGCAGACAGGCCATGGAACGGCTTGCCGCGTCCCGGGTAGCCATATTCGGCATCGGCGGCGTGGGGGGATATACGGTAGAGGCTCTGGCCCGCTCCGGCGTGGGAGCCTTGGATTTGATAGACGACGACAGGGTCTGCCTCACAAACCTGAACCGTCAGATCATTGCCACTCATAAAACCATAGGACAGTATAAGGTGGACGTGGCCGCCGCCCGCGTGAAGGAGATTAACCCCGGCGCTGTTGTGCGCACCTATAAGACCTTTTTCACCCCGGAGACTGCCGGGGAATTTGACTTTTCCGTCTATGACTATGTGGTGGACGCCATCGACACGGTTTCCGGGAAAATCGCCCTGGCGGAGTGCGCCCAGCGGGCCGGAACGCCCATCATCAGCTCCATGGGCGCGGGCAACAAGGTCGATCCCACCGCCTTTCATGTAGCAGACATATACGAGACCTCCGTCTGTCCCCTGGCCCGCGTCATGCGCCATGAGCTACGGAAGCGGGGCGTGAAGCGTTTGAAGGTAGTCTATTCCCGGGAAAAGCCCATCCCGCCCCTGGAGGACGAGGAGATAAGCTGCCGCTATCACTGCGTCTGCCCTCCGGGAACGGTTCGCAAATGCGCCGAGCGCCGTCAGGTTCCCGGCAGTAACGCTTTTGTCCCCTCCGTTGTCGGCCTGATCATCGCCGGGGAGGTGGTGAAGGATCTGACCCGGTTCGACCCGTCCCGGCGGGGATAGGCCCGCCAGGCATATTTCAAAGCGTCTCGAGTGACCTGTGACAAAACGAAAGGGCGTTACCGTTTGCATCGGTATCGCCCGTTTTTTTATTGCCCGTATGCGTTTTTAGCGGATAAGCCAGCCGTAATCCTGGCGGCAGTCGATGGTGTAGTCAATATAAACGGTATTGTCTATAACCCGAAATACAAGCATGTACCACTTTTCAAACAGAATAAACCGATATTCATTCTTAGGAATATATGCTGCAGCAAGCCAAGGGCATCGCTGCGGCATAATCGCCAGAGAGCCGGCAGTTTTTTCAAATGCGTCTGTCAGCCGCTCAGCTGCTTCTGGGCTCACCCGGGCCAAAAATGCAGCGTGAGAAACAAGCATTTTCGCCGCTTGGTTCGATACGACGACGTGGTATTTATTCTGCGCTTCCATTGCTGGACGCCTCCCTGATCGCATGCCGCATCATAGAAGCGACCTCCGTAACGGAATAGCCCTTGGCCCCGTGCGCCCGGTCTTCCTCTACCGCGAGAAGCTCCTCCCGGAGGCGGAGCATTTTTTCCCGGCGGTTATAGGTCTCTATGTCCATGACCACCAGGTCGCCCTCTCCGTTTTTTGTCAGGAACACAGGCTCCCCTGTCCGGCGGCACATATCGGCAACCTCATTGTAATTCTGGCGGATGGCTGCGGATGGACGGATATTCATAATAATAACACCTCCTGCGCTGACCGTAGCAATATTATGGATATATTATACCCGTTTCATGCTATCATGTCAATGCGCAGGAGGCGCTTCATTTTTCGTTTCTTTAGGGAGCTCAGATCATGAACGTCCCCACGATGCTGGCCTGACTCAGGCGCAGGAAGCGGAACATCTCGTCCACCTCTCTGCTCTTGGATTGGCGGACGCCTTCCACCAAAAGGATATCACAGCCGCCGACCTGGAGCATAGCATCCGGGTCCCGCATGGGGTCCGCCGCGGCAAAGGCCGCAGGACCGCCAGCCGGAAGGCGCTTATTCAGCTCCTCGCATACCGCCTCCAGATGCTGTTTATCCACCGTGCCGGTGACCATCAGCTGCCGCCCCTCCTTGCCCAGGACCTGGAGCTTCGCAACTGTCAGGGCATATTCCCCTTCCGCATCCGGCTTTTTTATGCCGGACAGCCGGTCAAGAAATCGGTCCAGCTTATTGCGCTTTTTCTCCTGCTCCTCAGAGTAGGGGTAATAGACCGAGCCCAGCAGCGGCAGGGCATAACGGTCTGCCAGCACCTCCGGTCCCCGCAGGGTGCCGCCGAAAAACCAGCGGCAGAAATCCACCACGCACACGACCAGAAAGCCCAGCACCGCGCCCACGATGGCATAAACGACCACGGTTTTTATGCTGAAATCAGAGGTGGTCTCCTCCATGCTGGCCCGAAGGGATTCATTGGTGGACTGGAGCGAGGATATCTCGCTGTTCAGGGAATTAATGGTCTGGTTGGCGCTGCTGATCTGGCTCTGCGTGGAGGCGATGGTATCGTTCAGCTCCAAAATGGTGACGATCATCTCCGTATCCACATCCTCCACCGTCATCGCCAGCTCCAAAGTAGCCTGATAATCTGAAAGCGTCTGCTGCAGTCCTTCCAGCTCCGCCTGCTTTGCAGTCAGAGAGGCCTGATCGTTGGTGATGGTGGTCTCATTGCCCGCGATAGTGCTTTGGGCAGAGGCAATCTCCTCCTCTGTCATGACCAGCGTCTCCCCCGCAGCCAGGCCGGATATCAGCTGATACCCGCCCAGCAGGACAGCTCCCACCAGGATGGCGATCAGCAGAGGCCGCCAGCCCCGCAGGATATACAGGCAAAGCTCCTTGATGCTGATTGTCTCTTCATACTGATCTTCGCGATCTTCCATGGCTGACCTCACTTTTCAAAGAATATCCGGACGATAGGACACATCCGGAGCATTATCATAATATTTTGATATTATAAACTATTTTGCCGCCCTTTGCAACCCGTCTGTCAAACGTCGCCTACATTCTCCTGGCGCAGTACCTTGCCCACGGTGACGATCAGGCACCTGCAATCGAACAGGAAGCTGACCCTGTCCGCATACTCGCCGTCATAGCGGGCCTTTTCCTCCGGGCCGAGAGTGCTGCGTCCATGTATCTGCGCCCAGCCGGTCAGCCCGGGGCGAAGCTCGTTGGCTCCGTACCGGTCCCGCTCCAGGATAACAACCTCCTCCGCCAGGATCAGGGGCCGGGGCCCCACCAGAGACATTTTGCCCGTCCAGACATGGAAAAGCTGGGGCAGCTCATCCAGAGATGTCCGGCGCAGAAACCGGCCTATCCTGGTAACCTGGGGCTCCCCCCCGTCATCCGTGCGCATGGTGCGGAATTTTATCATGGTGAAGGGCCGCTTATACCGGCCGAACCGTTCCTGACGGAAAAGCACCGCCCGCCCCGGCTCGTCCGCCCATACCGCCAGCGCGATGAGCAGAAAAAGGGGCGACAGCAGCCCGAGCCCCAGAGAGGACAGCAGGATATCCAGCAGACGTTTTATATACTTTTCATAGAAGGAGGCCCTGTGGCCCTGAGCGGTATTTATCATGGCTGTATGAATATTCAGGCAGTATCAAAACCGAAATTTTGGTACTGCCCGGGTATCAGAGTTGTTCAGATCACGCAGAACGCAGTGCTCCGGCAATACTGCACTACGCCCTGGGGTGCGCTTTATTGTATACATCCTTCAGCTGCTTCTTCACCAGCTGGGAATATATCTGCGTAGAGCTGATGTCCGCATGACCCAGCATCTCCTGGATAGAGTGGAGGTCCGCACCGTTCTCCAGCAGATGGGTCGCGAAGCTGTGGCGAAGGGTGTGGGGCGTGATGTCCTTTTCTATCCCCGCCTTCTGCTGATAGGACTTCACGATCTTCCAGAAGCCCTGGCGGCTCATGCGCTCTCCATTCACGTTCACGAACAGGGAACGCTCCGTGGGCGAGGCGATCATATCCGGACGAATAAATTCGATATAGTCCTTCAGCGCTTTGACCGCCGCGGGATAGAGCGGGATAATCCGCTCCTTGTTCCGGCCCCGGCAGCGAATGACGTTGGCCGACAGGTTCACATCATCCACATCCAGACTGATCAGCTCGCTGACCCGGATGCCCGTGGCATATAAAAGCTCCAGCATGGCCTTATCCCGATAGCCCTTCCGGTCTGTTTTCTGCGGCTGCTCCAGAAGCAGCTCTACCTCCTTGGCGGTCAAAATCTCCGGCAGCTTGTGCTCTGCCTTATCCGCCACCAGCCGGCCCGTGGGGCACTCCTCCACATAGCCGCTGAGCTTCATCCAGGTATAGAAATTTTTCAGGGAAGCGATATTCCGGGACACCGTGGCCACAGAGCGCCCTTCTCCCCGCAGACTCTCGATATAATCATACAGGACATCCTCATCCGCGGTAACATAATTATATTCGCCCCCGGCATCCAGATGCTCACCGAACTGGCGCACATCCCGAAGATAGGAGCTAAGCGTATTTTTCGACGCCTTCTTCTCATCTGTCAAATACCGCTCATATCCCCGCAGGCATTCTGCATTTGTCACAGCCCACACGCTCCTCTGCATCTCACTTGACATAATTGTCATATCCACAATATATAACAAATTCAGGATGTAATCAAGCGTCTTTTACGAAAAAAGTCATTTTTGTTCATTCCGCCAAGGCTTATGTCTACCATTTCCCCAAAATAGTTACAAATTGTAATTTTTTATCTCCAGTATTTTCAATGATTTTCTAGCTCTTGTATCAAAAGTTACAACAGGTTACGATATTTTGCGTTTTTGTAACTCCCGTCCTTCTTCTGTCATAATGATTACTTTTAGTTTTCGTTTTTCTTCAGCGGCGTTTTTTCCGATGTACATTTTGACGAATCGAGAGCACCGCGCCCACCAAACCGCCTGCGGCGGCCCCCGCTGCCAGCCGCGCCAGCCATACGCCAAAGGCGGAGCCGGCGCCTCCCATGGCGCAGAGAAGCGCCGCCAGGGCAACATAACCCAGAGCGATGGTCCCTCCGGTGGCGAGAGCCTGACGATCCCGGCTGCGGGCCACGAACACCGTGGCGGCGCATATGGACAGGCCGGCGGCCGTCACGGCGCAAAGCCACGTCCACTCCTGCCCCAGGCTCTCCCGATGGATGGCTGCCGCAACGGGAAGCAGCAGCACGGCGGTCAGGGCCAGCGCTCCGGCCTCCCCCACCGCTGCGGCGGCAGGAAAGCTCATCTTTTTCAGCTTGGACATATAAAAAGACCCCCTTGGAAATAAGCTGATAAAGCTTATGCCCAAGGGGGCCGGATTATTTGCCGGAATTCTGGCTGAGATTACTGGGGCTGCTCGGTCTGCTTGGTATTGCTGCTGATGGCCCACTTGGTCACCTGCATACGGACCCGATCCTCGCCGGTCTCAAAGACCACATATTTGTCGTTGACGCTGACGATTTTGCCCACAATGCCGCCGATGGTGGTGATCTCATCGCCGACAGCCAGGCTGTCCCGCATCTCCTGCGCCTGTTTCTTCTTCTTGTTTTCCGGACGGATCATGAAGAAATAGAACACCGCGATCAGAACCACGAGCATGATGATCATGCTGGCCCCGCCGCCGGAGGTGGTACCATCGGTAGTGGTCGTGGTGGTTTCGGTGGTGGTGCAGCCCGCAAGCATGAAGACGGCCAGCGCGGCCAGGAGAATAAGAGCGACAGCCCTGGAAAGGCGGTTGAGTTTCATTCTTTGTACCTCCAAAAATTTTAACCCTATTATAAAATTAATTATATCCTCGTGTCAAGAAGATTCACATATTTTGCCCGATAGGCGGCAAAGGTTCCTTCCTCCAGGGCCGCGCGTATCTCGGCCAGGAGATTGTTATAGAAATACAGGTTGTGCATCACCGCCAGCCGCAGGCCCAGCGTCTCTCCCGCCTTGAACAGATGGCGGATGTAGGCCCGGCTGTACCGGCGGCATACGGGGCAGCTGCATTCCGGGTCGATAGGCCGCTCGTCGGCAATGTATTTCTCGTTTTTCAGGTTGATGATACCGGCCTTGGTGAACAGGTGCGCATGGCGCCCGTTCCGGGCGGGCATGACGCAGTCGAAAATGTCCACTCCCCGCCAGACGCCCTCGATGATGTTCCCCGGGGTTCCCACGCCCATCAGATAGCGGGGCCGGTCCTTTGGCATATACTCCTCCACCACCTCGATGGTGTCATACATCTCCTGAGCGGTCTCCCCTACGGCCAGGCCGCCGATGGCATATCCCGGCAGGTCCAGCTCCGCGATGGCCTTCATATGGTCCCGCCGCAGATCGTGATATATGCCTCCCTGGTTGATGCCAAAGAGCATCTGCCCCGGATTCACGGCGTCCGGCTCCTGGTCATACCGGGTCAGCGCCTCCTTGCAGCGCACGAGCCACCGATAGGTCCTGGCGCAGGAGGCCTCAAAATAATCCCGGGGCGACGGTATCTTCACACATTCGTCAAAGGCCATGACGATATCGCTGCCAAGATTGGCCTGGATGCGCATGCTCTCCTCCGGGCCGATGAACAGCCTCCGCCCGTCCACATGGGACTGGAACGCCACACCCTGCTCCGTCACCTTCCGAAGCCCCGCCAGGGAGAACACCTGAAAGCCTCCGCTATCCGTCAGGATAGGCCTGTCCCAGGTCATGAATTTATGCAGCCCGCCCAGGGACTTTATCAGCTCATCCCCCGGCCGGACGTGAAGGTGATAGGTATTGGACAGCTCGATCTGGCACCCGATCGTCTCCAGATCCGCCGCCGAGAGTCCTCCCTTGATGGCAGCCGCCGTCCCCACGTTCATGAACGCCGGCGTCTGCGCCGTTCCGTGAGGCGTAGTGAGCTCTCCCCGCCGGGCATGGCCCTCCTGCTGCTTGATAATTCTGAACATAGTATCCTCTCTATACAAACGCTCTATACAAAACGGAGCTTTACGATGAAAGCCCCCAAAATCCTACGGCCATAATCATAACACAAAACCATCCGTCTGAAAATATGTTTTGCGGCAATTTCTTCCACCGGCACGCACGGCAATCTACCCAAAAAATTTTTTCAGGTGAATATACAATGTAAGTGCAACAGTCAAAAAGACGAAAAAGAATGACTCA
>JAJQBY010000019.1:0-16438 GCA_021203045.1 Oscillospiraceae bacterium
AATTTCACATGGAGGTATATCATATTATGGCTAAATGGGTATGCACAGTTTGCGGTTACGTTCACGAGGGAGATCAGGCCCCGGAGGTCTGCCCCATCTGCAAGGCCCCTGCGTCCAAATTCATCCAGCAGGGAGAGGATAAGGTCTGGGCGGCGGAGCACGTCATCGGCGTGGCCCAGGGCGTGCCGGAGGACATCATCGCCGATCTGCGCTCCAACTTCGAGGGCGAGTGCTCCGAGGTGGGCATGTATCTCGCTATGAGCCGGGCCGCCCATCGGGAGGGCTATCCGGAGATCGGCCTGTACTACGAAAAGGCCGCCTATGAGGAGGCCGAGCACGCCGCCAAGTTCGCGGAGCTGCTGGGCGATGTGGTTTCTCCCTCCACCAAGGCCAATCTGGAGGCCCGTGTGGAGGCGGAAAACGGCGCCACCGCCGGCAAGGTGGACCTTGCCAAGCGGGCCAAGGCCCTGAATCTGGACGCCATCCACGACACCGTCCACGAGATGGCCAGAGACGAAGCCCGCCACGGCAAAGCCTTCGAGGGCCTGCTGAAGCGCTACTTCGGCTGATCGCCGCACATAATAAGAAAACGAGAGACCGTCCCGCGGGATGGCCTCTCGTTTTTTGCCTTATAGATAAGGCTGTCGCTCATTCGTCAGACCCGGCAGGTAGTCTGTGCCGAATATAAGGTGTGACAAATTTGATTCAATTTTTTGTCACAGATGCTGTCACAGATTGAAAGTTGCTTGAAAATACGATAAAATAAAAAATTAGCAAACAACCGTGAAAACCATTATCAATAAAGAGGAAGGGTGGATTCAATGCAAACCTATAAGCGGAAATGGACGCAGCTCCTTGCGCTCCTTTTGGTCATCGCTCTCAGCCTGACCCTGATCGCTCTCCCCGCCGCAGCGGACGAGACAGAATCGGGGGAGACGGTGACTTCGGCTGCCGATTCTGATGGCCACACCTACGATGAGGGTGTCATCATCAAAGAGGCCACAGAGACCACAGTCGGCGTGAAGCTCTATACCTGCACCGATTGTGGAGATACATATTATGAGGCGATTATGCCCACCGGCACCGGTGCCGGCAGCTCCACCGTCTCCGCCTCGGCAGCACAGGCCGCCTATGAGGCCATTTTGGAGGAGTATATCGCGGCTCTTGACGATGATAAGGACCGCACAGGCTTTGAAGATGATTATCCCCATGTGTCGTATAATGAGATGATCATCTATGCAGATAACCCTAACGATATTTTGTATGCCTTCTATGATGTTGATGGCAACGGCCAGGATGAACTGCTGATAGGACTCAGTATTTTCACATTTGACGGAACGGAAGCTGTCAGTGCATTGCCTGAGGTGTCTTATATTTCCAACTCTTCCATCTATGAGAACGGCACGATTACAGTATGGGAACGAGGCAGTGTTTCATCGGGTTCCTGGAGCTTTTATTCTATTTTAGCGGATGGCTATACACTGAGTTTGAATGACAGTTATTACTACGAATATTCATACGATGGCACCGAAGTCAGTTACACTGATGGCACTATAACCCTGCCGCAGGAAGGCTTTGACGTGGTCTTCGCCGCTTACACCGGGGATTCTGCCGAGGCTTCGGACATTCAGTGGTATGATTTGTCGGATTATACTCCCTCTTCGGACGATGATGATAATAGCGACGACGACATCGATGTAACGATCAGCGCAATTTCTGTCGGTAAATACGATGAGGCGGAGAATGCTTTCATTTATGACTATGATGCCCTCTATGCGGGCGATATGATTAGCCTGGAGGTGGAAGTTACCGTTGACGCAGATACAACGCTGGAATTTTCCGAATCCGACTGGTCGTGCAGCGATGAGAGCGCGGTCGTTTTTGAAGCGTTTTCTAAGGTGGGGCCTAATGTGTCGGAGAATGATAACACGAAGCAGGTGTATTATGTGTCAATGCAGGCAGAGCTGGCGGCTAGTGGATTATATACAGTTACATTTACATTATCAGCTGATGAGAGCCGTGTGCTGTCGTTGGATTTGACTGTATTTTCTTCGCAGGATGAGTTGCAGCAAGAGTATATTAGTGAACATCTTGATTATTATCTTAATGGTTCCTATACAACGGATATTGTTTCCATGCCTTACACGCAAGGATTAGGTTTTATGCTGGAAGATGCCGCGGATGATTTAAGTGATAGTTTATATGAAATATTTACTGTTTTCACCAGTATTACAGATATAGGGAACTATGTGGAAGTAGAAGTAGAAGGTATAGAAAATTTGGAATTAAGTGTAGACTGCGAACCGATTGACAGTGTGACCGGATATTCTGTAATAATTTATCAGTTAATGGCCAATGATGAGGTTTATAATGGGATTCAGGATACGTTTTCATTGAGCTTGCAAAAAAATATACTGTCCATTGCAAAACTGTTGTTTTCCAATGCTGAAGATTTGCTTAAAGATGATTTGAATGAGGATACTGTTGCCGCAGCAAAGGAATCATTTGAGACTGCACTGGATGCGCTTGCGAAAATGGATTCTGAGTCCGACGGTTTTCAAGAGGCGTGGTTGGATGTTACCGATTTATGCAATGAATACATGGATAGTGCGGCAATGCTGTCAATCTTTGAATCAGAATTTGACATGACTGACGCGCTGTCCACTGTTGCAAGTACACTACTCAAGGAAATTCAAACCGCTGGTGAAGCATACCAATTCCTGTGCTGGGCTGAAACCTATGCAGAGACGTGTGATGCGTTCAAGACTATTCTTGAAGATTTGAGAGATGAGGCATATAGTCGCGCTCAACTTGAACTTGTTACCTCCAAAGAGGATGTATTTTTATATGGAAGTGATGGATACCATTACAGGAATATAAGCAACGCTATTGATGAATGGCTTGAAAAGATGGATGCCTATGAAGAAGCGGCATTTGAAGCGTTTGTCGATCAAATCATTAATGGAACGGCAACGACCATCGTTGAAGTAGGCGTAAATGGCCTTGTTAAAATAGGAACATCTTTAATTCCATATTTAGGAACATTGAACAAAGCACTGAAAGTAGGAAAGTTGGGAATTGATCTTTTTACAACAATCGATGATGAGTATAAAGCTAGCTTTACCGTGACATGTCTTTCATATATGGTCAAGTTGCTGATAGACGTGTCTGACAATTATGGAATGAAGCTGCTAACCTACGATTTTGAAGATGCCATTTTATTTGATGAGTCTATTAATATGTACAAAAATGCGATGCTGCTTGCCTGTGAATATGGCATAAAATATGAAGAACTGAAATTAGCCTCTGTAAGTAAAGGATTAGATGATGAGAAATATGCGCCCTTGTTAGTTGATACCTTGTGGTATAATAATGCAAGTCAAAGAAAGGCCAGTAAATATTCTCTTGCAATTTCATTGCTTTCACTGCAGAAGGCGGAAATCAGCGACATACATTGTCATGAGGATGGCCTGACATACAATAACTCGACAGGCCTTGTAGAGTACGAGGATTCAGTGCGAGTGATAAGTATTTTCTGCCCGGTCGATGTTACGGTCTATGATGAAAACGGTACAAGGTTAGCCTATTTGACGAACGACTCCGTAGAAATTGCTTCGGGATATGAGCATTACTTTTATACTGTCCCGGTGGATGATGAGGGAAGTGACTATATTAAAGTTGCCGTAGTGCCGGATGGTGAGGAATATGAGATTCTTCTCAACGGTACAGATGAAGGTACTATGAGTGTATATGTGGGAAGGTATGATGGCGAGGTTATTTCCGAGGAAGAAGTATATGCCAACTTTCCTATTACGGTCAACACAGAAGGCTATATTGACACAGGGGATGAGGACAATTCCTTGGGTTATCTTGTCTTAGATGGAACAGTATATGGTGATACAGATGAAGTACAACCTTCTGATCATCACGATGAAATTAGTACCACTACACCATTGCCCACCAATGCGGCGGACGATGAAACTATTGACAATACTACTGTTATTGATTCTTTGACTCCAACCTCCGGCGCAGACGAGGATGGATCCGTCCCGGACACCGGAGACGAGGCAAACCTCGCCCTTTGGCTTGTCCTGGCTCTGGCCTGCGCGGGCGGTATGGCCGGCGTGGCTCTGACCGCAAAGAAGCGCCGGGCGGGGAACAAATAACCATCTATATATCCCTATATAACGCAAGAGGCAGTATCACCCCGATACTGCCTCTTTTGCTCCCTGCCCCAACCCGGCAGAATTGAGGATTTTCTGCTGGATGAGACCGCTATGGACCTGTAAACCCCACCCCTAAAAGCAAGCCCCGGCTCCTCCGGTTTTCTTTTTCACGAAAATCTGCTATAATCCCCTCAGGGCCGCCCGGCGCGGTCCCGGGGGGATGGTTTTATGTATAAGATATTCATCGTGGAGGACGACCGGGCCATGGCGGAGGCCATGGGGGAGCGGCTGACGGCCTGGGGGCATCAGGTGTGCTTCGCCGTCAATTTTCAGGACGTGCTGGGGGATTTTCTGGCCTGTCAGCCCCATCTGGTGCTGATGGACATTATGCTGCCCTTCTATAACGGCTATCACTGGTGCACGGAGATACGCCGGACCTCCGATGTGCCGGTGGTGTTTATTTCCTCCGCCTCGGAGAACATGAACGTGGTCATGGCCATGAACATGGGCGGGGACGATTTCATCCCCAAGCCTGTGGACCTGGAGGTGATGACGGCGAAGCTGCAGGCCGTCCTCCGCCGGGCCTATGATATGGGCGGCCGGGCCCCTGTGCTGGAGCACCGGGGGGCGGTGCTGAACCTGAACGACGCCAGCCTCTCCTATAACGGCGTGCGGCTGGAGCTGACGAAAAACGAGTTCCGCATTTTGCAGACCCTGATGGAAAACAAGGGGAAGGTGGTCAGCCGGGACACTCTGATGACCCGCCTGTGGCAAGCGGATTCCTATGTGGAGGAGAACACCCTGACCGTGAACGTGACCCGCCTGCGGAAAAAGCTGGAGGACGCGGGCCTGGCCGGCTTCATCGCCACCCGCATCGGCAGCGGATATATCATACAGTGATGGAAAGGCTCAGTATGACAGGACTGCTGCGGCAGTATATAAAGCAGTGCCGGGGGGCCGTCGCCGCCTGGGCCCTCTGCGCCGGGATATTCGGAGTGGTGAGCTGGCTGTACGGCCTGCCGGGGGAGGCGGTGCTGTATGCCCTGGGCCTGTGCCTGCTGGCGGGTTGCGTCCTGCTGGGGGCGGGCCTTAGGCGGTCGTATATCCGGCGGCAGGAGCGGCTGACCGCCTGGGAGGGCCTGCCCCTGGCCGCATCTCTGCCGGAGGCGGACGCATTGGAGGGGGCGGATTTCCGGGCCATGGCCCTGTCCCTGCAAAGGGATTACAGCGCCCTGATGACCCGCCGGGCGACGGAGCGGCAGGAGAGCCAGGACTATTACACCGCCTGGGTCCACCAGATAAAGACCCCCATCGCCGTCATGCAGCTGCGCCTCCAGGGAGAGGACACTCCGGAGAGCCTGGCCCTCCGGTCGGAGCTTTTCCGCATCAGCCAGTATGTGGAGATGGCCCTGTGCTATGCCAGGCTGGAGGGCGGGACGCGGGACCTGGTGATACGCTCCTGCGACCTGGACGATATCATCCGCCAGGCGGTGCGGAAGTATGCGCCTCAATTTGTGGCAAAGCGCCTGAGCCTGCGCTACGAGCCGGTGCAGGCCCAGGCCCTGACGGATGAGAAATGGCTGCTGTTCATTCTGGAGCAGCTGCTGGATAACGCCGTGAAATACACCCCTGCCGGGGCCGTCACCATCACAGTGGAGACGGGGCCTGTGGTGCATATCGCCGATACGGGCATCGGCATCGCCCCGGAGGACGTGCCCCGGATATTTGAAAAGGGTTTCACCGGCTATAACGGCCGCCTGGATAAGAAATCTACCGGCCTGGGCCTGTATCTCAGCCGCCAGGCGGCGGAGCGCCTGGGCCATCGGCTGACCGCCGCCTCCGTGCCCGGCCGGGGCAGCGTTTTCACCCTGGACCTGCAAAGAGAGGCGCTGGACACCAGGGAGTGACCGCCGTCTTACAAAAATGTCACCCCGCCGTCACCGGATTCGATGGCGGCGGGGGCTACTCCGCTGTATACTCAGGGCACAAAGGAGGTCATGACAATGACGATTTTAGAGGTCCGGGGCCTGGAAAAGATCTATACCACCCGCTTCGGCGGCAGTCAGGTCAAGGCCCTGTCCAACGTGTCCTTTTCCGTGGAGCAGGGGGAATATGTGGCCATCATGGGGGAGTCCGGCAGCGGCAAGACCACGCTTTTGAATATGCTGGCCGCCTTCGACCGGCCCACCGGCGGGGAGGTGCTCCTGCAGGGCAGCAGCCTCACTGACATCCGGGAGGATGAGCTGGCCGCCTTCCGGCGGGATAACCTGGGGTTCGTGTTCCAGGAATTTAATCTGCTGGATACGTTCACCATCCGGGACAATATCTATCTGCCCCTGGTGCTGGCGGGCAGGCAGTATGTGGAGATGAACATGCGGCTCATCCCCATCGCCCAGAAGCTGGGCATCACGGATATCCTGACAAAATACCCCTATGAGGTCTCCGGAGGGCAGAAGCAGCGGGCGGCGGTGGCCCGGGCTATCATTACGAAGCCAAAGCTTCTCCTGGCGGACGAGCCCACCGGTGCGCTGGATTCCAGGGCCACGGAGGGCCTGCTGCGCATCTTCGGGGAGCTGAACGCCTCCGGCCAGACGATTCTGATGGTGACCCACTCCGTCAAGGCCGCCAGCCACGCCGGGCGTGTCATATTCATCCGGGACGGGGAGCTTTTCCACCAGCTCTATCGGGGCGGCAGCACGGACGAGCAGATGTATCAGAAGATATCCGATACCCTGACCCTGCTGGCCGCGGGAGGGGAAGCCGATGCGTAAGCGCCTGTATAACCGGCTGGCCTGGGACGGCATAGGGAAAAACTGGAAGCTGTACTTTCCCTATATCCTGAGCTGTGTGCTGACTATCGCCATGTATTATATGATACGCTCCCTGGCGTTCAACGACGAGGTGCAGGCCATGCGGGGCGGGGACAGTGTGGCCCTGCTGCTGGTCCTGGGCTCCTGGGTGGTGATGATCTTCGCCGTTATCTTCCTCTTTTATACCAACAGCTTCCTGATGAAGCGGCGGCAGAGGGAGTTCGGCCTGTATATCGTCCTGGGAATGGAAAAGCGGCACCTGTGCCGGGTGATTGCCCGGGAGACGATATACATCGCTCTCATAAGCCTGGGACTGGGCCTGCTGGCCGGGATATCCCTGGATAAGCTGATGCTCCTGCTGCTGACCCGGGCACTGGGCGGAGAGGCGGCCCTGGGTTTCCGGCTCTCCGGGGAGGCCATGGTATCCTCCCTGATTCTGTTCGGCGTCATCTTTTGCCTGATACTCTTAAACAGCCTGCGTCAGGTGCGGAAAACCGCCCCCATCGAGCTGTTGAAGGCGGAGAGCTACGGAGAGCGGGAGCCGAAGGCCAAATGGCTGCTGGCCCTGCTGGGGGGCCTGTGCCTGGGAGCCGGGTATGCCATTTCCCAGGTGGTGGACGACCCCCTTGAAGCTATGTTTTGGTTCTTCGTGGCGGTGGTGCTGGTCATCATCGGCACCTATCTGCTGTTCACCGCCGGGAGCATCGCCCTTCTGAAGCTGCTGCAAAAAAACAAGCGGTACTACTATAAGGCCCGCCATTTCGTCTCCGTGTCCGGCATGATGTACCGCATGAAGCGGAACGCGGTGGGCCTTGCCAACATCTGCATCCTGGCCACCATGGTGCTGGTGATGATATCCACCACGGCCAGCCTGGTGGCGGGGGCGGAGCAGGCGGTCACCCTGCGCTATCCCTATGACCTGGCGAACGACGGAACCGATGAATACACCGCCGCCTGGCTCAGCCAGAAGACAGCGGAGGAGGCGGCGGCCCGGGACGCCGCTGTGACGGAGGAGGTAAGCTATTCCTATCTGGCTATGTATGTGCTGCGGCAGGAGGACGTTTTTGTGACAAGCTCTGTGGATGGCTCGCCGGAGGAGGTCGCTTATACAGAGGGCGTCGCCTATGTTATCACCCTGGAGGACTATAACCGGCTCACCGGGGAGAGCAGGACCCTGGCCGGGGATGAAATTCTGCTCTATGTCAGCAAAACGGACTATGAGGAGGACACCCTGACTATATTTGACAGAACCTATACCGTGGCGGACAGGGTGGACAGCTTCCTGGGAAACGGCCGGGTCGTGGCTTATATCTACCCCAGCTACTGCATCGTGGTCAGGGACGAGGCCCAGCTTGCCTATTTGGAGGAGAGCTCCATATACGACCCGGCGGTGTTCTGGGGGGCCGATCTGGACGCTGACGATGAGACAAAAATCCAGATATACCAGGCCCTTCTGCAGGCCGCTTCGGAGGAGAACAGCTATGTGCTCAGCCTGGAATGTCAGGCGTGGGAACGGGATGAGCTGGTGAGTATCTATAACGGCTTCTTCTTCCTGGGGGTATTTCTGAGCGTCCTGTTCATGATCGCCGCCATTCTGGTCATCTACTATAAGCAGATATCCGAGGGCTATGAGGACCGCCGCCGGTTCGAGATCATGCAAAAGGTGGGCATGAGCCGCCGGGAGGTGAAGCGCTCCATCCGCTCCCAGGTGCTGACGGTGTTCTTCCTGCCCCTGGCTATGGCCGGCGTCCATGAGCTGTTCGCCATGTCCATCATATTGCAGTTTATGGATGCTCTCATGCTGGCGAGCCACAGCATTTATTACATCACCGCCGCCGTCTGCTTCGGGGCGTTTGCCGTCGCATACGCCCTGGTGTACGCCCTGACCGCCCGGACCTATTACCGCATCGTCAGCCCGGCCGGGGCAATGGATACGATGGCTGCATAAAATATAAAATATTCATAAAATTATTGTAAGATTCAAGGATTCTCTGTTCCTGTATGGGAATAGGGAGTCCTTGTTGTTTCAGATGGATGAGTCGATGCTTACATGGTTTACAAAATGTTCATAAAATATTTACGCCATATCCTTTTATTCAGATTAACAATCTTTTATAGTTGTCGGTGTGCATACCTGCCGGGAGCATATCCCGGCATGGCGCGTATAAGGAGAAAACGAAAAAAGAAAGGCTCAAGGAGGAAAACAGATCATGAGTATGGCGCCAAGACAGAGCAAGGCAGCCGCCAGGAGGAAGCGTGTCAGGAGAACGATCATCATTCTTCTGGTGGTGGCCGTGGTGCTGGTGGCGGGCGTGCTGTTCCTGCGGCAGTACGTCACGGAAAACTACGGCTCCACGGACGACGGGGACGAGATCCAGACCGCGGAGGTCACCACCGGAAGCATTATTTCCACTGTGTCCGGCTCCGGTACCCTGACCAGCGACGATGTGGAGGAGGTCACCATCCCCAGCAGCGTGACCATCAGCACCTACTATGTGTCCGAGGACGATACGGTGGAGGAGGGCGATATCCTGGCCACCGTGGACACGGACTCCGTTCTGGAGGCTCTGGCCGATGTGCAGACCCAGCTTGACGAGCTGGACGAGGAGCTGGAGGAGGCCAGCGAGGACTCGGTCAGCTCTACCCTGACCTCCAGCGTCTCCGGCCGGGTGAAGGTCATTTACGCCGAGGCGGACGACGATGTGTCCACCGTCATGTATGAGTACGGGGCACTGATGATTCTCTCCCTGGACGGCTATATGGCCGTGGACATCGAGACCACGGACTACGAGGTGGGAGATTCCGTGACCGTGGTGGACTCTGACGGGGATTCCTATACCGGCACGGTATCCGCTGTCTCCGCCGGCGTGACTACCATCCTTCTGACGGACAACGGCCCTGTCTATGAGGATACCGTGACCGTGGATGATACCTACACCGGGACCCTTTACATCCATGAGCCTCTGAAGATAACCGGCTACGCCGGTACGGTGTCCTCCGTCAGCGTGTCGGAAAACACCTCTGTCAGCAGCGGCACCACCCTTTTGAACCTGTCGAACACCTCCTATTCCGCGAATTACAACCAGCTTCTGGTGGAGCGGGAGGAGATGGAGGAGCTCTATCAGACCCTGATTACCCTCTATAAGGACGGGGCGATCACGGCGCCGGTCTCCGGCACGGTGGAGAGCGTATCCAGCACCTCCTCCGGCAGCTCCACCACCAACGGCATGACTGGGGACAGCTCCTCCGGCAGCTCATCCAGCGAGACCACCGTGGTGACCATTGACCCCAACACGTCCATGTCTGTCACCATCAGCGTGGACGAGACGGACATCCTCTCCGTGGCGGTGGGGCAGGAGGCGTCCCTCACCATCAGCTCCATCGGGGACGATACCTTCACCGGCTCTGTGACGGAGGTGGATAAAACGGCCACCAGCTCCGGCGGCGTATCCGTCTACTCCGTGGTGGTCACGGTGGACAAGACGGAGGAGATGCTCAGCGGCATGTCCGCCTCTGTGTATATCACCATCGAGGGCGTGGACAACGCTCTGCTCCTGCCGGAGGAAGCGGTGCAGTCCACCAGCTCTACCGCCTATGTATATACGGAGTATGACGAGACCACCGGCGAACTGGGCGGTATGGTGGAGGTGACCACCGGCCTTTCCAACGGTACCTATATCGAAATCACGGACGGTCTGTCCGAAGGCGATACGGTGTATTACACCGCCAGCGAGGACGAGTCCTCCTCCTTCAGCTTTGGCGGTATGGGCGGCTCTGACTTTGATGTCTCCGGCTTCAGCATGGGCGGTAGCAACTCCGGCGGCGGTATGGATATGGGCGGCAGCAACTCCTTCGGCGGCGGTATGCCCGGCGGCGAATAAGGGGGATGCGCTATGATCGACTTGATTGACATATCCCGCGTCTACCAGATCGGGTCCGAGAAGGTATACGCCCTGAATAAGGCGAACCTCCATATCGATCAGGGGGAATTCGTGAGCATCATCGGCCCCTCCGGCAGCGGTAAATCCACTCTGATGAATATCATCGGCTGCCTGGACATGGCCGACTCCGGCACCTATCTGCTGGACGACGTACCCATCGAGGATTACACGGAAAACGAGCTTGCCGCCATACGCAACCAGAAAATCGGCTTTGTGTTCCAGAGCTTTAACCTGATCAACAAGCTGACGGCGGAGGAGAACGTAGAGCTGCCCCTGATCTATCAGGGCGTAGCCAAGGCGGAGCGCCGCCGGCGGGTCCAGGAGGCCCTGGAGCGGGTGGATCTGGCGCAGCGGGCCAAGCATCTGCCGAACGAGCTGTCCGGCGGCCAGCAGCAGCGCGTGGCCATCGCCCGGGCCATCGCCACCCATCCCTCCCTGATACTGGGAGACGAGCCCACGGGCAACCTGGACTCCAAGACCACGGGAGAGATCATGAAGATATTCCATGAGCTGCACCGGCAGGGGAACACTATCGTCCTGATTACCCATGACGACGATATCGCCCGCCAGGCCTCCCGTATCGTCCACATCCGGGACGGAAAGCTGTCGGAGGTGAAGATATGAAGCATTTCTTCAAAATGCTGTCCCAGTCCTTTAAAATGGCCATCAAGTCCATCGCAGGAAATAGGCTGCGGGCCTTCCTGACCATGCTGGGCATCATCATCGGCGTTATGGCCCTGGTCATTCTGGTGAGCCTTGTGAACGGGGCCACGGGAACGGTGACGGATACCATCTCCAGCCTGGCCACCGATACGATCTCCGTCACGATCTCGGACGACAAGGGAGACCCCATCACCCTGGACACCCTGGACGAGTGGATGGAGGAGGACGGCATCGGCCTGCTGGCCCCCATCGGGGAGACCAGCGTCACCGCAAAGTATGACGCCACCAGCACCACCGTGGAGGTATACGGCACCACGCCGGCCTATGAGAGCATCAACGAGCTGAGCCTCCTGCTGGGCCGGTTCATCAAGTCCTCCGATGTGGATAACCACACCACCGTCTGCGTCATCAACGAGGCCACAGCCACCGCCCTGGTAGGCTATACGGACTGCCTGGGAGAGGAGTTGTCCCTGGACGGCATGAAATTCACCATCGTGGGCGTTTTGGAGGATGATGACGACTCCCTGACCTCCGTGGTCAGCAGCTCCTCCTATTCGATCTATATTCCCTATACCACCCTGCTGCGCCTGTCCTCCACGGTGTCCGCCGAGATCACCAGCTTCACGGTCAGCGCGGCGGAGGACTCTGATATGAGCACTGCCGAGACGGCTATCACAGCCCTGCTGCTGGCGCGTTTTGAGGAGGACGAGGACGCCTTCGAGGTCTCCACCCAGGATGTGATGGAGGACACCATGAGCAGCATCACCTCCGTTCTGGCGCTGCTGCTGGGCGGCATCGCGGCCATATGCGGCATCGGCATCATGAATATCATGCTGGTCACCGTCACGGAGCGTACCCGGGAGATCGGTATCCGCAAGGCCATCGGTGCGGGCCGTGGGGTGATACTCCAGCAGTTTTTGCTGGAATCCATCGTGCTGTGCATGCTGGGCTGCGCCATCGGTGTGTTCCTGTCCTGGGCCATATTGAAGGTAGTGGCGGTCGTGGTGTCCAGTCTGAGCATGACCTTTGAGATGAATGTGCCGGTGGTCCTGATTGCCGTGGGCTTCTGCTTCTTCATCGGCATCGTGTTTGGACTGTATCCGGCCAACAAGGCGGCAAAAATGGCCCCCATCGACGCGCTGCATTACGACGGCTGATAAAGGGAGGATAATATGTTTTGGAATAAACGTGCTCGGGAAAACCAAACTCCCGATATAACGGCGGAGCCGGCCTCCCAGGAAACAGCCGCCCCCGCTGAGGAACAGAAGACAACGCCTCAGAGCGTCCCGGCCCCGGTAGCCTCTGAACCGGCGTCCGCCCCTGCGGCTCCGGCGCAGCAGACGCCTGCCCCGGAGGAGCAGACAGAGATTCCCATTATAGAGGCCCCCGGCCTGGCCGCCTCCGCCACCGAGGTGAGACCGGCCTCCAGAGAGGCCATAGATACGTCTGCCGCCGCAGACCCCGTTTGGACGGCAGAGGAGCCCGTTCCGGCGGCAGAGCCGGAGACTGAGGTGGAGGAGGAACTTTCCGCGCCGATGCAGGCGGACCCCGTGCCGGAGGAACCGGAAGCGCCGGCTCAAACGCCCATAGCTGAGCCCTCCGCCGCATCCCAGGTCCGGGCCGAAGCGCCGTCTCCGGCGGACGCCGGACCGGACGACCCGGACGACGGCGGCCCGGAGGATTTGGAGGAGCAGCCTCCCAAACGCTCCAAAAAGGGCGTGGTGCTGGTCATTCTGATGATTCTGTTCGCGGCGGTGATCGCGGCGGATCTGGTGAATCTGGCCCTGACCTCCGATACCGACAGCGGCGCCGGTGAGTTTACCATGGTGGATATGTCTGAAATGGACTTTTCCGATGTGGATATGTCCTCCTTCGCCGCCGGCTTCTCTCAGGACGGCGACACCGCCTCTGAGAACGACAGCGCCTCGGAGAGCAGGACCTCCTCCGGCGGTGCATCGAGCGAGATGACCCGGGGCGGCTCGTCGGCGGAGTTCGGCTCCGCCATGACCGCGGAGGACACGGAGGACGATGCGGAGGACAGCGCGGACAGCAGCGCAGAGTCCTTCGGCGGCATGGCCGCCGCCTCGGACAGCACCGGCGTGTTCATGCGTATCCGGACCTTTGCCCGGCAGCACTGGCTCCCCATCCTGGCGGTCGCCGCGTTGGGTGAGCTGATAAGCCTTATCCTGCTCATCCGTGTCCGCAAAAAGAGAAAGATGCAGGAGCGGGAGCTGTTCCCGGAGGAAGAAGAGCCCATCGACATCGAGGAGCTGGTGGAGGCCCGCAGAAGAAAGAGCCGGAGAATGTGGGTCATTCCTCTTGTGGCAGTGGTCGTTATCGCCATCGCGGTTACAGTGTTGCCCATGCTGATGAGCTCCACGTCCACGGACAGCAGCACGGTCACCGTGGAGAGCTCCGTGATCTCCGGCACGGCGGAGGCGGATACCATCACCACGGCCCTGTCCGGCGCGGGCACCCTGGAGGATGAGGACGCCGTCACCCTGAGCATCCCGGAGGCAGTGACCATCAGCGCCTATCACGTCCAGAACGGAGACACGGTGGAGGCCGGGGATATCATCGCCTCGGTGGACACCATCACCGTGGCCACGGCTATTGTGGAGCTTCAGGATGTCATCGACGAGCTGGACGAGGAGCTGGAGGAGGAAGCCGAGGAGGAAGCGGAGACCGATCTGACAGCCACCGTGGCCGGTCGAGTCAAGGTCATCTACGCGGAAGAGGATGTGGACGTGGCCGATACCATCTATGAGTACGGGGCGCTTATGCTGCTGTCTCTGGATGGGGAGATGGCCGTCCAGTTTGAATCGGACGCAGCCCTGACCGTGGACGACACCGTTACCGTCACCTATTCCGACGGGACCAGCGAGGACGGCCGTGTGGCCTCTGTCAAGGAAGGGATCGTCACCATCACCGTCTCGGATGAGACGGCTGCCTATCAGGACGAGGTCACCGTGTATGATGAAAACGGCGACCTGCTTGGCAGCGGGACCCTGTATATCCACAGCGAGCTGAAAATTATGGGCTATTACGGCACCGTGACCGATATAGACGTGTCCGAGAATGAGGAGGTGGACGCGGGAGATACCCTGATGACCCTGTCCTACTCCGGCCACACGTCCACCTATACGGCCCTGCTGAACCGCCGGTACGAGCTGGAGGACCAGATGGAGGCCCTGTTCCAGTACTACACGGACGGGTATATCTATGCGGAGACCGACGGTGTGGTGTCCGGTATCTCCGACGATGCGACGTATGTATCCCTGACGGAGGAGACCGCCGATACCGCCGATACCGCGCAGGAGGAGGCTTCCGTTACAGAGACCCGGTATTCCGGAAGCTCCGGCTCCGCGGCGGTTCTGACCACCCTGTCCTATTCCGGCAGCGGCAGCAGCGGCGGCGCGACGATCACTCTGCTGAAGGCGACCGAAGATGATACGGAAGCGACGGCAACACCGGCGCCCACCACCACGACGGAAGCGGAGACCACAGCCACACCGGAGTCCACCACAGGGGCTACAGCTACACCGGAGCCTACCGCGACGACAGAGGCGGAGGCCACCGCTACGCCGGAGCCCACCGCAGAAGCCACAGCAACGCCAGAGCCTGTTTCCACGGAAGAAGCAGAGGCCACGGCAACGCCGGAACCCACTGACACCGGCGAAGCGGAGTCGGAAGATACCGTCGATGCCCCCGAATTTGACGGCACGGAGATAAACTATGTGGCGGTCATCACGGCCAACGAGGAAAATACCCTGACCTATACAAGTCTTGTCCAGGAGACCGAGATAGAGGACTATGAGGCCCTGGATTACATGGAGCTTTCCGCCCTGCTGGCTGCGGAGGACGCAGAGACCGAGATCGGCCAGTGCAGCTATGACGATACCACGGAGGTGACGGTCTATACCTATGTGGAGGACGGTGAGACCTGGGAGACGTCCAAGCTGAGCGATCTGGCTGCCGGCGATCTGGTCGTGCTGGTGTTCACGAAAAACGAGGAGGACGCCGAGGTGCTGAAATACGTCATCCTGGTGGAGAGCACCGACAGCAGCGCCTCCGGCGAGATGAGCGGGACCGATAGCACAGACGGCACTGACAGCATGAGCGGCATGTCCGGCAGCAGCGGCGGCGGAAGCAGCAGCGGCAGCGCGTCCATGTCCGGCAGCAGCGGGTCTGTATCGGCCAGCGGCATGACGGAGGAGGAGACCTATGCCTATGAGACCTACAGCGTGGCGGAGCAGGATGTCCTGTCCATCACGCCTCAGGATGAGGTGATGGTCACCATCACCATCGACGAGCTGGATATCCTGGAGCTGTCCGTGGGCCTGGAGGCAGAGGTGACCCTGGACGCCCTGAAGGGGCAGTCCTTCACCGGCACAGTGGATTATATCGCCACCACCGGAACCAATGAGGGCGGCAATACCAAGTTCAGCGTAGAGGTCACCATTCCCAGGACCTCCCAGATGCTGGCAGGGATGAACGTCTCCGTGGAGATCGTCACCGATACCACCGAAGCGTCCGTCACCATCCCCGTGGCCGCCCTGGTGGAGGATAACGGCAGGACCTATGTCTATACCGAATACGATGAGAGCACCGACACCCTGTCCGGCCTGACAGAGGTCGAGACCGGCATGTCCGACGGCGACGTAGTGGAGATCCTCTCCGGCATGGAGGAGGGAGACACCTACTACTACCGGTACGCAGACACGCTGTCCTATACGTTTGTAAATTAAAAGAGCAGCTACAGTAAATTGTCCCGCCGGCGGCGTGCCGAGCGGGACAATTTTTAACTGCTGTGGACTGGACACAGAGGCAGTTTTTGCATATAATAAATATATAATAT
>JAJQBY010000019.1:16448-43207 GCA_021203045.1 Oscillospiraceae bacterium
CTAAATACACAAGGCTAAGGGGGTACGGATATGGCGCCTACTATCTCCGATGATGATGAGGTCGTCCGGTATGCGAAGATGGCCGTAGATGCAGAGCTGCGAAAAAAGAAGGCTCTGAATCAGGCGATCGCCACATACGATCCAAAGACAAAGGCGGTTCGGCTGGAAAAACCGGATGGCACGGTCATAAGGGTCGCACCTCGGATAACAAGGGGACGATACAGTGAACGCTGCAAAAAAGAAACCTGAGATCGTCGTATTTGCTGGGCCGAACGGTTCCGGCAAGAGTACCTTGACTGCCATGCTCAAGCCGGCGAATATGACTTATATCAATGCAGATGAGATACAGGCGGCTTTGGGGTGCGACAACAAAACGGCGGCGGAGATCGCGGATAAACGCCGGGAAAGCGCGCTGGAAGCAAGGCAGGATTTTTGCTTTGAAACGGTTATGTCTACGGACAGAAAGATCAAATTTCTGCGCAGGGCAAGGGAGGCGGGTTATTTTATCCGCTGTTATTACATCCTTACTGCCGACCCGCAGATCAATGTCCTGCGAGTGGCGTCCCGCGTAGCCAGCGGAGGGCATGACGTGCCGGAGGATAAGATCATTGCCCGTTATGACAGAGCGTTGGAGCTGGTGCGTGACCTGGTGCCGATTTGTGATGTGTGTTACATTTACGACAATACCAATAAACCTTATCGTATTTTTAAAAAGAGGAAGGAACAGTGCTGGTACTGTGTGCTCCCTTCCCTGTGGCACAAGGCGGATATTGTCGCCCTGACTGGCGTGCCTGACCCTAAGCGTCGGGCGCTCAATCAATAGAGCAGGTATCATTATAAAAAACGAGAGCGCCGAAGTCCGGCGCTCCCTGTTTTTTGCTGTTCGGTTGTTACGAGGCTTCGCCGGAGGCGGCGGTCTCCAGGGGGGAGACGGTCAGGGTGCCGTCCTCGTTTTCGGTGATGACGCCGTTGACGGTGCAGCCGTCGTTGATGATGAGCTCGGCTACCACGGAGGTCTCGGTGACGTTCCAGACAGCGCCGTTGACCAGGGCGATCTCCACACCCCAGATGGTCTCATAGCCGTCCTCGTTGAGGATATACTCGCCGTCGAACTCCGCCTCGCACAGGGCGTTCCAGTCCTCGCAGGTGTTGGAATAGATAGCGCCGTTCAGGGTGGTGTTATCCAGCACCAGGCGCATGGCCCGCTGATAGTCGTCGTTCACGATATCGCCGGTCACGTCCATGTTCTGCAGGGTGATATCACTGCCGAGGGCTTCGTCCCCGTCGGCGATGTTGTTCACATTGGAGTCGTTATTGATGACCGCATGAATCAGCACGCCGCTCCAGCTCTCCATCTCCACGCCCACCAGCAGGATGTTGGCCTGGGTGGATTTGGTGACGATGCAGGCGCCGGCGTAGTTCTGCTCATAGGCGTCCAGGCTCTCCGCGCCGCCCTCGATCAGAGACTCGTCCGTGGACAGGGTGCCGCCGTTCATATACAGGGTGCCCTTGCGGGTGTTGCCTGCGCCGGTGCCGCCCTGGTCGGGCATATGGAACTGGACGGCGGTGGCGCCGCCGGAGATGACGCTCTCCAGCACGTCCCCTTCCTCCGTCTCATGGTCCTGCCAGCTCAGGGCCCGGTCGCCGGATTTGCCCATGATGGCCCGCAGGGTGGCGGAGTCGTCGGTGTTGTCGCTGGATACGGCGTAGATCTCGCCGTCGTTGGAGGCGACGATGCCGTCAGAGCTGCCCATGACCGTGCTGCCATACAGGAACAGGTGGCAGCTGGTATCGGCGTAAGCGCCGTAGCCGCCCTGGCTCAGGCCCAGGCTCCGATAGGCCACCAGGTCAAGGCTGACCCGGGCGGAATCGGTGCTCCATGCGCCCCAGGTGTGGGACACGATGGCGGAATCATAAAGATAGGTGATGCTCTTGCCCTGCGGCTGGATGCCACGAGCCCGGTTGCCGGTG
This sequence comes from Oscillospiraceae bacterium, assembly GCA_021203045.1. Lineage (GTDB taxonomy): Bacteria > Bacillota > Clostridia > Oscillospirales > Oscillospiraceae > CAJOIG01. Next base: position 18,420 of record JAJQBY010000019.1, read on the forward strand.
CTGGTGACGGTGATGGTGTCCTCCGCCTGCTCCTCCGGGCCGCCCAGGGTCTCCAGCAGAGAGCCGGTGATGACCACGACGGGCTCCTCATTGCCCTGGCTCATGCCGCCAGCGCCGGGGCCGGCCACGGTGGTGCCGCCCACCACATCGGAATACATGGCGCTGCGGGCGGTGCCGGAGGCCAGGACCAGGGTGCCCGTGATGTTCAGATAGGTGTAGCCCTTGGCGGAGATGACAGGCGAGCAGGAGTCCGCCGCGTCTCCATCGCCCAGGATGACGGCGGAGTCGAAGCCCTCCAGCCCCCGGGCCTCCAGCCACTGGGCGGCAAGCTCTGTCACGTCGTATTCATCCAAAGCCACATTGACCCCGTCGCCGCCGATGGTATAGAACGCGCCGGTGTCCTCGCTCAGCTCGGAGTAATACAGGGCGGCCTGGGAACCATCCGAGGTCATCAGGAAGCCGGAAATGCCGGTCTCTGTCTGCTCGCCGCCCTCATAGAAGGTCAGATCGATGTCCTCCGTCTGCTCCTGGGCTTCATCCTCGCCCTCGTCTGTGATGACGATAACGGCGATGGGACCGGTTTCCTCCTCGGTCTCGGCGGTCTCGGTGGAGGCGTCCGCCGTCTCGCCGCTGGCTTCCTCTGAGGCCAGCGCGGGCGCTGCCAGGCTTATGAGCATCATCAGGGCCAGCAGCAGGGATAACAGCTTCTTCATGTGTTTTCTCCTTTCAGTGTTGTGTTTGATAAATTCGGATGGAGAAAGAACCACCGATCAAATAACACTTGCGCGGTCATTGGATCGGTGGTTTCTTTGCGTCGTATGATGTCAGGCGGTGGGCATTTCGCCGGATGCCTCACCGGAAGCCTCGCCGGAGGCGGAGGCATCGGTGGCGGTGTCTGCGGTGGTGGCGGTGCCGGCGGTGGCCTCGCCGGAGGCGGAACCGGACATCTCAGAGGATGCGCCTGTATCCGTGGAGGATTCTGCCGCGCTGGGAGTAGCGGTGGGCTTCGGCGTGGCGCTGCCTGCGGCGGCTGCCGCCGCGGCGCCGGCGGTGTCGATGTCCACATAGCTGCCGGAGCAGCCGGCCAGCAGACTGAGGGCCACTACCAGTGCGAGGATGAGGCTCAGGGCGCGCTTGGAATGTTTCATTGTAAAACTCCTTTCTGTGCGGAACCGTAAATATTTTCACAAGATTAAAAATATTATAGCATACTTTTTTCACGTTGACAATCAAAATAATGTATGATTTTTATCCTTTACTCATGTTTTGAGGCGGTTATCGGGCAATATGGGCCCGCTGCCTGGCGGCAGGGACGGGATAAGGCGGCGCAGGGCAGATTTTTGGCCTGTCTGTTTGTGCATCGGGGGCCTGATATGCTATAATAGGGGCGACAAAAGGTATGGCGGTGCAGCGTTATGATTCGATTGATATTGGGCCGGGCCGGAACGGGTAAGACAGCGCGGATATTGGAGGAGATCGCCCAGGGGGTAAAGGACGCCCGGGGCGGCATGGTGCTGCTGGTGCCGGAGCAGTACAGCCATGAGGCGGAGCGGGAGCTCTGCCGCGCGGCGGGGGATGCCATGAGCCGGTATGGGGAGGTGCTGTCCTTCACGGGCCTGGCAAGGCGGGTCTTTTCCCAGATGGGCGGGGCCAGACCTGTCATGGACCGGGGCGGACGGCTGCTGTGCATGGCAGTGGCGGCCCAGGCCGTGCAGGGGAGCCTGCGGGTATACCGCCGGAACGTCCGGGAGCCCAAGACCCTGGAGGGCATCCTCCGCACGGTGGAGGAGCTGAAAAACGCCGGGGCGGACGGCCGGACCCTGGCGGATATGGCGGGCCACACCCAGGGGACGCTGTCCGATAAGCTGCTGGATCTGTCCCCGCTCATGGAGGCGTATACCGCCGCCCAGAGCCGCAGCGCCATCGACCCGGCGGAGCGGCTGAAGACCCTGGCCGCCCTGATCGGAGACAGTCCTGTGGCGAAGGGGCGGTTTTATCTCGATGGTTTTTCCGATTTTACCGCGCTGGAAAAGGAGGTCCTTCGGGCCCTGATCCGGGCGGGAACGGATATAACGGTGTGTCTGACCTGCGGGAGCGAGGAGGACGGAGCCTCCCTGCTGCCCATGGAGACCGTGCGCTGGTTCGAGGCGACGGCGGCGGAATACGGGGCGGTGTGCTGCCGGGAGCAGATGGAGCCGGGCAACGACCGGCCCGCAGCCCTGGGCTATTACTGCGATCACCTGTTCGATTTTTCCTATGACGAGCCGCCGGAGGAGCGGGATGGAGTGATGCTGGTCACGGCGGCGGACGCCTATGAGGAATGCGAGCTGGCGGCGGCCCGGATGGCGGAGCTGGCCCGGGCCGGGTGCCGGTATCGGGATATGGCCGTGGCCGTCCGGGGCTTCGGGGATTACCGGGCGGCGCTGGAGAGCGCCTGTCAGCGGTATGGTGTCCCCCTGTTTCTCTCCGGCGGAGGTGATACCCTGCGAAAGAGCGTTTCCATGGCCGCCCTCTCCGCCCTGGAGGCGGTGAACAGGGGATATGAATATGAGGCGGTGTTCGGATATTTAAAGACCGGTCTCTCTCCGGTCGGCCTGGCCGACTGCGACCGACTGGAAAACTATGTGATTTTGTGGGATATCCGGGGCAACCGGTGGGACCGGCCCTGGACCATGCACCCGGAGGGCTATAACCGGCCCTTTGACGAGGCCGCCGCCCAAGGGCTGGAGGAGCTGAACCGCCTGCGGGAGCAGGTCATCGGGCCGCTGAAGGGCCTGGAGCGGGCGGTGAGAGCCGCCGGAACAGCCGGTGCGCAGGCGCAGGCGATGGGGGCTTTCCTTGTGTCCATCGGACTGCCGGAGCGGATAGAGAGCCGGGCAGCGGAGCTGGAGGCGGAGGGCCGCCGGGAGACGGCGGCGGAATACGGCCGCCTGTGGGATGTGGTATGCACGGCGCTGGAGCAGTTCGCCGCTGCGCTGGGGGATATGCCCATGGACGGGGAGCAGTTCCATGGGATGTTTTCCCTGCTGCTTTCGACCTATGACGTGAGCGTCATCCCCGTGTCCCTGGATCGGGTGGCCGCGGGGGATATGGACGGGATGCGCCGCAGGCATATCAAACATCTTCTGGTCCTGGGCGCGGCGGACGGCCGCCTGCCCGCCCCGGAGCAGGGAGGGGGCCTTTTTACCCCGGACGAGCGGGAGGAGCTGGCCGCGCTGGGCGTGGGCCTGGGCGGGCCGGAGGAGGATATGGCCCGGGAGCTGGGACTTATATACAGCTGTCTGTCCCTGCCGTCGGAGACGCTGTATATCAGCTGGCCCCGGTCTGACGGAGCGGGAGGCGAGGCACGGCCCTCTCTGGTGGCGGAGCGGGCCAGAGCGCTGCTGGGCGCGGGCCCTGAGGCGGGCGATCTGACAGAGGCCCGGACGTTTTCTCGGGAGGGGGCTTTCTTCCTGGCTCTGCGGGGCCAGAGGGGGGACGCTGCGCCCCTGGCCCGGGCTGCGAGGGAGTATTTCGTTCAAAAGGGCCGGGGCCGGCAGCTGGAACGGCTGACAGGGGCCATGGAAAACAGCCGCCGCAGCCTGACGGCGGAGGCGGTGCGGGCGCTGTATGGGCCGAAGCCAGGCCTTTCCGCCACCCGGGCGGAGAAATTTGGGGACTGCCGGTTCAGCTATTTTCTGCAATACGGCCTGCGGGCCAAACCCCGGCAGCGGGCGGTCTTTGATCCCCGGGATTACGGGACCTTCATGCACTATATCCTGGAAAACGTGGCCAGGGACGCCATGGCTATGGGCGGGTTTCCTGCCGTCACGGAGGCGCAGGTGCAGGCACTGGCGGATAAATATGTGGACGAATACATCGCGCAGGAGCTGAACGACTTCGCGGACAAAAGCCCCCGGTTCATCTATCTTTTCCGCCGCCTGCGCCATACGGTGCGGCAGGTGACGGCGGACATGTGGCGGGAGCTGAAGGACTCCAGATTCCAGCCCATCGACCTGGAGCTGGACCTGCAGGGGGAGGGCGTGCTGGCCCCGGAGGGAGAGGATGAAACGCCCCTGTCCGGCCGGGCGGACAGAGTGGATGGCTGGGTGCATGAGGGTGTGCTGTACATCCGGGTCACGGACTATAAGACCGGGGTGAAGAAATTTTCTCTGTCCGATGTCTGCCAGGGTGTGAACCTGCAGATGCTGCTGTATCTGTTCACCCTGGAAAAGCGGGGCGCGGCCCATTTCGGCGCGGAGGAGATCCGCCCGGCGGGGGTGCTCTATGTCCCCGCCCGGTTCGGGACGGTCAGCGCGGAGCGGGATGTGTCGGACGAGGAGCTGGCGGACCTGCGCCGCACCAGCGCCAGGCGCAGCGGTCTGGTGCTTTCAGACCCGGCGGTGATAGAGGCCATGGAGCCGGGAGAGGAGAAGCGCTATATCCCCGTGCGGCTGACGAAGACCGGGGAATACAGCAGGGCCAGCATGGAGAGCCTTGCGAGTCTGGAGCAATTCGGGGCTCTGAGCCGGTATATCGACAAGACTCTTTCCGAGCTTGCCGCCGAGCTGCGGGCCGGGAGCGTGGCGGCGGACCCCTGGTTCAAATCCGCCCGGGACAATGCGTGCCAGTGGTGTGAATTTCAGGAGGCGTGTCTGTTCGACCCGGCGGGGGACGGCTGGCGAGTGCGCTCTCATTTGACGGCGTCCCAGGCGTGGGACAGGATAGGAGGCGAGGGATGAGTGGCTTTCAGCTGACCCCGGCCCAGGAAAGGGCGGTAAATACCAGAGGCGTTCCTGTGCTGGTCAGCGCGGCGGCGGGTAGCGGCAAGACAAGGGTCCTGACCGAGCGGCTGATCGCCCGCATCCAGGAGGGGGAGGACATCACCCGGTTTCTGGTCATCACCTTCACCAAGGCCGCAGCGGCGGAGCTGCGGGGCAGGATACTGACGGAGCTGAACGGCCTTCTGGCCGGGACCCCCGGCGACCGCCGCCTCCGGCGGCAGAGCGCCCTGCTGTACCGGGCGAAGATCGGCACCATCGATAGCTTCTGCGCTGATCTGGTGCGGGAAAACGCCCATATGCTGGGCATCTCCCCCAGCTTCTCCATCCTGGATGAGGAGAAGGCCCAGACCATGCGCGCCAAGGCGCTGGAGGACGTGCTGGAGCGGGCCTATGAGACCATCGAGGAGGACGAGGGCCTACGCCTGCTGGTGGACAGCGTGGGAGCCGGGCGGGACGACAGCCGCCTGGCGGAGCTGATACTGGAGCTGAACGGCAGGCTTCAGAGCCGGGCGTTTCCCGAAAGGTGGGCGGCGGAAAAACTGGCGGCCCTGGACGTATCCGGTCTGACGGACGCGGGGCAGACGCCCTGGGGCGCCTGGCTTCTGGCGGACGCCGCCGCAGAGGCGGAATACCAGGCGGCGGAGCTGGAAAAAGCGCTGATCTTCATGGCCCAACCGGGAAACGAGCTTCTGATGCAGGGCTACGGGCCCGCCTTCTCCGATATGGCCCTGATGCTGCGGGACGCGGCCCGGGCCGCCGGGGAGAGCTGGGATAAGACCGTGGCCATCCTCTCCCGGCCCCACCCCCGCCTCGGCTCCGTGCGGAAATTTGAGGACGCCGCTGCCAAGGCGTACGCCAAGTCCATATGGGACAGCAGCAAGGCCGCCGCGAACAAGCTGCGGGACACCCTTTCCGGAGACAGCGGGAGCCTTTTGCAGGGCATCGCCGCCTCCCGACCCGCGCTGGAGGCGCTGATGGGCCTGGCGCAGAAGCTGGATCGGGCCTACGGCGAGAGAAAGCGCCGGGCGGACGCCTGCGATTTTTCCGATGTGGAGCATTTCTGCGTCAGGCTTTTGTGCGATGAGAGCGGCGGGCCGTCCCCCCTGGCGGAGAGCGTGTCCCAGCGGTTTTCCGAGGTGATGGTGGACGAGTACCAGGATGTGAACGCCGTGCAGGAGCTGATATTCCGCCGGGTATCCGGGGAGGGGCAGCGCCTGTTCATGGTGGGAGACGTGAAGCAGTCCATCTATCGGTTCCGGCTGGCGGAGCCCGCCATCTTCAATGAAAAATACGCCGCCTTCGGGGCGGATGAGGCCGGGGAGCGGGTGCTCCTGCGGGAGAATTTCCGCAGCCGGGGGGCGGTCCTGAACGCCTGCAACAGCGTCTTTGGGCGCATCATGTCCCCGGCCCTGGGAGAGATCGACTATAACGAGGAGGCCCGGCTCATCCGGGGGGCGGCCTATCCCCCGGAGGGAGAGATCAGGCCGGAGCTGTGCGTTCTGGAGCCGGAGCAGGCCCAGGAGGGAGAGACCCCTGATAAGACCCGCACCGAGGCCCGCTATGTGGCGGCGCGCATCCGGACCATGGTGGAGAGCGGCGAGCAGATATCCGATGGAGCGGAGGGCCTGCGGCCGGTGAGGTATGGGGACATCGCCGTGCTTCTGCGCACGCCCGGGACCACCGGGGCCGTCTTCCGCCGCGCGCTGGCGGAGGCCGGGGTGCCGGTGAACGCCCGGCAGGGCGGGGCCTTTTTCTCTCAGCCGGAGGTCAGCTTCGCCGTGTCCATGCTGGCGGCGGCGGACAATCCCCGGCAGGATGTGCCGCTGATCGCGGCCATGCGTGGTCTGCCCTTCGCCTTTACGCCGGAGGAGCTTGCCTCCGTCCGGGCCGCGGCCCGGGGCGATTTCTGGGATGCGCTGCTGAAAAAGAGCGAGACGGATGAGCACTGCGCCCGGTTCGTGGAGATACTCAACGAGCTGCGCTCCCTGTCCCGGGAGGAGACGGCGGACGGGCTTCTCCGCTGGCTGTATGACCGGACAGGACTGCTGGCCCTGTGCGGCGTCATGGCGGACGGGGCCCAGCGGTGCGCCGATCTGATGCAGCTGTATGACTGCGCCCGCCGGTTCGAGCAGGAGGGGAGCGGAGGGCTTTTCCGCTTCGTGGCATGGCTGCGGGAGCTGGAGCGCCGGGGCCTGGAGCCGGAGACCTCCGCCCCTGGCGGCGGGGTGCAGATCATGAGCATCCATAAGTCAAAGGGCCTGGAATTTCCCGTGGTGTTCCTGGCGGATACCGGCCACCGCTGGGGCGGCTCCCGGGGCGGACAGGTGCTGTGTCACAGCGAGCTGGGCCTGGGCATGCGCATGACGGACGCGGTCCGGGGCGTCACCTGGCCCACCCTGCCCTGGCGGGCCATCAGCGCCAGAGAGAAGCAGGAGGAGCTTTCCGAGCAGGAGCGGGTGCTGTATGTGGCCATGACCAGAGCCAGGGAGCGGCTCGTCATCACCTGCATTATGGATAAGGCCGGGGAAAAGCTGGCTGAGCTGGACAGAGCTCCCGGCCCCATCAGCCCCCGGGTCCTGATGATGGCCCAATGTCCGGCCCAGTGGCTGATGCGGGCGGCGGCCGCCGACAATGGCGAGACCATGGATATGAAGCTGGTGACGCCAGAGGCCTGCGCCGAAGCGGAAGCGCCTGCGGCGGCTGTGCCGGTACAGGAGGCTGACCCGGCGGTGACGGCGACGCTTGCCCGGCGGCTGGAGTGGGAATACCCGCACGCCCGGGCAGTGGAGCTGCCCTCCAAGCTGACGGCTACCGCCGCTGTGGAGCTGACCCCGGAAAGCGCCGACCCGGAGGCGGCGGAGCTGCCGGAAAAAGCACCGTCGTCACCGGCGCAGCGCCCCCGCCGGCGGGTCCGCGTCCCGGACTTCGGAAGGAGCGACGCGCCCCTGACCGGGGCGGAGCGGGGCGTGGCGGCCCATCTGGTGATGCAGTACATTGATTTTGCCAAAACCGGCTCGGAGGCGGAGGTGGCCGGGGAGATCGCCCGGCTGCGGGATATGGGCTTTCTGGATGAGCGGCAGGCGGAGGCGGTATCCCCGGAGGATATCCTGGCCTTCTTCCGCTCGCCATTAGGTCAGCGGGTGTTCCGGGCGGATAACGTGGTGCGGGAGTTCCGGTTTTCTCTGCTCTGCCCGGCCGGTCAGTGGTATGCGGAGGCTCCAGCGGAGGAGAGCGTCCTCCTCCAGGGGGTGGTGGACTGCTGCATTGAGGAAAAGGGCGTGCTGACCGTCATCGATTTCAAGACCGACGGGACGGTGGAGCCGGAGCGCTATCGGGCCCAGCTCGCCGCCTATGCCATGGCTATGGAGCGGATATTCCAAAAGCCTGTGGCCCAGACAGTTTTGTGGTATCTCCGCCGCCGGTGCATGGCGGAGGTGGAGATCAAAAAAGCAGATTAAATCAAGGAGACGATATTATGCATGACGAATTGACAGCGGTAGATATCCAGAAGATGCAGGAGGAGATCGACTACCGGGAGACGGAGCTGAGACCAAAGCTGATCGAGGATGTGCAGACTGCCCGGGCCTTTGGGGATCTGTCGGAAAATTTTGAGTATAAGGCCGCCAAGCAGGCAAAAAATAAAAACGAGAGCCGCATACGGTATTTGAAGCGGATGATCGCCTCCGCCGTGGTGATCAAGCCAACGTCCCAGGCGGACGAGGCGGGCCTGTTCGACCGGGTGACGCTGTTTATGGAGGACGAGGGAGAGGAGGAGGTCATCACCCTGGTGACGACGCTGCGGCAAAATCCCATGAAGGGCCTCATCAGCAAGGAATCTCCCGTGGGGCAGGCTGTCCTGGGTCATCGGGTGGGTGACCGGGTCTTTGTCCAGGTTAGCGACCACGGCGGCTACTGGGCCGAGATCCGCGCCATAGAAAAGGGCGCGGACGACCCGACTATGGAGATCAGCCCCTATTAAGGCGTATAAAAAGATGGCGAGATAGGATTTCCCTGTCTCGCCATTTTTATGTAAAATTAGACTGGTTGACTGGATAGATTTATTTATGCGAAGCTGATTTCCCAGAGCCTCATTGTATTCCATGTGACACTAAAAGAGCGGCCATCTCGTCCCCGGATTCCTGCATCCCACGAGCAACCCATTCTTCGATCCAGCCATAGGTGCCGTAGGCAATGAATGCGGTTATATACGCCCAGGTGTTGTCGTATTCAGATTTAGGGCCGGCCTGCTCCAACAGCACGGCAAGGAATAAGTGAAATAGGTTTCTCTTTTTCAGGAGCAGATAAAACTCTTTATTGTCGCTCAGGTGCCGGAACAAGCTGCCATAGAGGTTTACGTTTGAACCCTGGCTCTGCTTTTTATACTCTGCATCCCAATCTAAAAAAAGACGGCGGATGTATTTGAGCAGAATGTCCTCCTTGTCGGCGTAATTCCGATAAAATGAGTTGCGGCTGACCTTGGCATACGCCGTGATCTGGCTGATGGATATTTCACTGAATTCGTGCTGCTCAAGAAGTGCGAGCAGGGCATTTGTGATCTGCTTTTTTACATAGGTGTTCTTTTCTTCATTATTCACGATGGTACAAACCTCCCTGTTTTGTACCATTTTTTGCGGAATATTGACCCCGGCAAAAACGGATGGTACAATCGTTACATCATGATGGTACAACTGCTACACCGCCTTGTCAAGAGAGATATAGTAGTCAAAACGGAGGAGAGAAAGGATAATGAAAAAAGCGTTGAAGGTGATCGGAATCATACTCCTGGTAATTGCTGCGTTGATTGCCGTGTTCATTTTCTGGATAACGCATATCGACAGCTCGCTGAAGGATAATTACCGTGACAGCATAGAAACCGGCGGCACCATCGAAGCGGCCTATCTGGAGGACGGCCCCTATGCTACATCCTATTATGAACAAACCGCCGTGCAGGTTTTCGAGAAATACGAAATCAGCTATCCGACAGAGCTGGAGACGGAGGACAAAAATTATCCTGTCATTGTCGTATGCAATGGGACAGGGTGGAAAGGCTCCTTGTCCAAGGCGCAGCAGCAGTTTTATGCCTCATACGGTTTCATCGTTATAGCTACAGAGGAAACCTACTCCTGGAATGCGTTCGGTGCTGAAATGTGCATCCGTTATCTGGAGCTTCTGAATGAATATGTGGATGATGAAGGGAATCCGAGTATTTTTTATCAGAAGATTGACTTTGACAATGTGGGAATCATCGGTCATTCCCAGGGAGGCGTTGGCGTGATAAACGCCATTACTAATACCGACCACAAGAATATTTACAAGGCTGCCGTGGCACTGTCGCCGACGAACTATGAGTTAGCTGTAGCCTGTCAATGGCCTTATGATGCCACACAGATCGATATCTCAATCCTGTTGATGTCTGGAGCCGGAGGCGGCGATGACTGGGTCGTAACGCTGGAGGGCCTGACGGAGATTTACGATATGATACCGGGAAACAAGGTGATGGCCAGAAGGTGTGATACAGCGCATGGTCTCACCGGTGTTTCTGAGGACGGATATGTTATGGCGTGGTTCATGTGGCAGCTACAGGGTGACGAGGAAGCGGCAAAGGCGTTTGTTGGAGATGATGCCGAGTTATTGAGCAATGATCTCTACCAGGACGTGCAGATCGATATAGAATAATGGCTGTGATAAAGAAGCCCAGGCGCTCAACAACGAGTGCCCGGGCTTCTTCGGTTTTATAGGACGAATTAAAAAAAGCGGAAACTGATATGTGAGTTTAATGAAAAAAGCCGCCACTCCCCCTCATTCCCCGCCCGGTCTGTGCTGTGTCATATAATCCGCGCCGAAGCACATCAGGGCCAGAAGGAGGGTGACGCCGGCGTTGAGGGCGTCGGATGCCAGGGAGAGGGGCTGACCTGTGATGAACCACGCGGCCAGATGGTTGATAACGACGGCCACGGGGATGACCACCAGCAGGGCCAGGCCGGTTCCCCGCCAGAGCCTTTTGGGGTTTTTGCGGAAAATCCAGTAAATGACCCAGACCGCCAGAATGGAAATTGCGCTGACGCAAAAGCCCAGCGTGAAAATGACCAGGCGGCCCAGCACGAGGGCCAGCAGCGCCAAAAGAGGGATGGGAACGACGCTTGCCATCATCAGGGTGCGGCGGAGAATATGTACGCCTCCCGTCAGCCAGGGAAGCAGAACAAGCCACCCGGCGGCCAGAGAGCCGATGACAATCCACGACCACCCCAGACCGCCGCCGGTGAAATAATCGCAGATCAGGCAAATAACGGCGGCAGTCAGCGCGGCGGCGGAGACAGACGCCAGCATGATTCGTTTTGCTTTGGCTGATAAATGGAGATTCTTTTTTTCGCAGTGATGCTTTCCTTTTCTGCGAGGCGATTCATTCGGGTCTATGAAATTCTCCTTGATGAGATAATCCGTGGAGACGCTGAAAATATCGCTGAGTTGGGCGATGAAAGCCAGGTCCGGCATGGATTGACCAAGCTCCCATTTGGAGATGGTCTGCCTTGTCACGGCCAATTTTTCCGCAAGCGCCTCTTGGGACAGCCCATGCTGTTTTCTTAGCTTATGCAGCTTTTCTCCTAGTGTCATCGGCCTTGTCCTTTCTCTTTGATAGAGAAATTATACCGTATGCGGGGCGCAATATCTACCAATTTGTGCGGGAATTGGCGCAATGAACCGTTGCGGCTCCCGGCGGTGCGGGGTGTTTATGTATCACCGCTTCCTGACGGCGCTGGCCAGGGCGACCACGGCGGGATAGAGCACGGCGGCGACGCACCAGATAATCCAGCTCCAGGCCCACTTGAATGTGATGAGGCTATACGCCAGATAAATGGCGGTGACAACCGACCAGTAGACGGCGGACAGGGCGTGGCTGGCGCTCTTTTTCTCCCTAGTGTAGTCTCCCTCCTGAAGCAGCTTCTGAAAGCTCTCCCAGCGAACGCCGCCCCGCACCAGGAAAAAGACTCCTGCGCCCACAATGAGGAAAAAGGCCAGTAGCAGGACCACGCCGGGGAAATCCTCGGCTCGTTCGGTCATATACAGGAACATCAGGGGAATAGCGGACAGCACGCACAGGCAGCAGCCCAGAATGTTATGCCGGATATAGGCGTCTCGGCACTGCTCCCGGCGGGCCTCCGCCATTTCCCTGACCCCCGGCTCCGTGTCGAAGGGTTCCTTTTCCAGATATTCAAAGGGGGCGGATTTCCCGCCGACGGAGATGAAAAGGGCCACCGCCCCCGCCACCATGACAAGCAGCGCGGTCATGCCCAGTCCGACAGCGAGAGACGGGGAAAAGGAGCCGGAGCCGTACTCGCTGAGGGCGGCCAAAAAAATCAGAAGCATGGGGGAATAAATGCACAGTAGCACCCCCCAGGCAATGGCCCTGGCTCCGGACTCACGAATGGCGAGAAAGGCTTCCGCCTCTCCCATGGACACCTGGCGGAACAGGACTTCTTCCTCCACCGGCGCAGAAGGTGAGGGCAGCTCCGGCCCGTCCTCCGGCCCCTCCAGCTTGTCCTTCAAAAGATAGTCCGTGCTGACGCCGAACAGCCGGGACAGAGCCACGATCTTTTCCAGCTCCGGAACGGACTGAGCGCCCTCCCACTTGGAGACGGACTGCCTGGTCACGTCCAGCCGCTGGGCCAGCTCCTCCTGCGACCAGCCCTGCTGCTTGCGGAGCTGCATCAGCTTGTCTGCAAATGTCATAGTAACCTCCTGATTTTCCGCCCGAGGGCGGGAATGGCGCTGGCTTCCAGCGCCCGTTCATTCTATCAGATTCGCCGGTTACAGGCTACCAACCGGGCCGGTCAATTTGTCAACCAGTGGTTGCGGGAAAGCAAAATTCGTTCGCAATTAGAAGGGCTTCTGTGAAATTTGGAAAAGCCTCGCAGCGTTTCGCCGCCGCAGCGGCGAAATAAAGTTCAATCATTTTTCCGGCGGCGTGTACGTCGGAAAAAATTCCTATCGGCCTGTAAGTGTGCGAGCGCCAGCGAGTGCGCGCACAGGCCGCCCCCCCCTCATTTGGAATGAAAAGCAGCGCTTTTCATTCCAAATGATTCCAGCAGCGCCCATATGACCCACATCATGGGGGCGGTCAGGGTCAGGCCCAGGCCGAACAGGTCCTGTATCCAATAGCACAGCAGGCCGCAGCCCAGGGCGGCATAGAGGGCGTTGTCCCGGCGGCGGAACCAGGTGACCAGGCTGCAGGCGATGGCGGCCAGGTAGCACAAAAGTCCCGGCAGGCCGATGTCGATGAGATAGCCCAGGTATACGTTGTGGGCGTTGTTTACCTGCACCGTCTGGTCCCGGACATCGCTGTACCACTGGATGTTGATGCGCAGCGCGGCGGTGCCGGGTCCACCGCCCAGCCAGGGCTTTTCCCTGAAAAGCTCCCAGCAGCGCTTCCAGATCTGGCCCCGGTGGGAGCCGAACTCATCCGCCAGACGGCCGTGGAGAAGCTGGGACGCCTCGTACAGCGTGCCGCTTGTCCCGGGCCAGAAATACACTCCCGCCAGTCCCGTCAGGGTGAGGCCGCCGCTGACTCCGGCGGCGATTTTTGCGCCCCTACGGGAGCGGATGAGCATGGGCACGCCCACCAGGATGCACCCGGCCAGGGCCAGTACCCCCGCGTCCACGTCGCAGCACAGCAGCACGATCACCGCCAGCGCACCGGGCAAGAGCAGCAGCCGGTCGATTTTTTTTGACCGCAGGCCGAAGGCTGTCAGCGTCGGCCCCGCCAGGCACAGATAGGCCGACAGCAGGCCGGTGTTGCCGATGGTTCCCAAAAAGGCGCTGTTATAGGCCACATATTTGTCGTAATAATTTGTCCCCTCCGGATACAGCCAGAAGGGGTCGAGCCCTGCCAGCTGCAAAAGGGCGATAACGCAGCAGATGGAGGAGGAGACGCCCAGGGTCCAGATATACCGGGGCCTCGGTTTTCCCAGCATGGACACTCCGAAGAAGATCAGTCCATACAGCACATAGGTCAGATACCCTGTATAGCGGTTGGCTCCGATCAGACACACCGAGCCGTATTCCGAAAGGCAGGCGGAGATGCCTCCCACCATGAGAAAAAGCGCCACACCGAGATGGGCCGGACGCACGTCCAGGGCGTACCGCTCTCCCCGTATCAGGCCGATGACCAGCAGCAGAGCGGCTCCCGCCGCCCACAGCCCGGTGGCGACGGCGAAAAACAAGAACTTGGAGGCGGTGATGCTCTCATAGGCGTTCAGCCGTATCCCCACGAACAGGGGAAACAGCCCCAGCATGATGAGAATATATTTATCTGTCAGCCACCTGGCCCGGTTGAAAAACGCCATGGGACTTCCTCCCGTCCTGTTTGTTGATAGGGGTAGTATATCATAATCGGCGCGGGATGTCACCGGCATAAACGCAGAAGGCGGAGAACATATGGCTTGCGGCGGGGCGGGTTTTGGCTTATAATATGGGTCATGAGAACATATGATGCGGGAAAATGTGATATCGTAGTGATCGGCGCAGGCCACGCGGGGATAGAGGCGGCTCTGGCGGCGGCGCGGCTGGGGCTGGACACCGTGTGCTTCACCATCAGCCTGGACGCGGTGGGGAATATGCCCTGCAACCCGGCCATCGGCGGGACCGGAAAGGGGCACCTTGTCCGGGAGCTGGACGCCCTGGGGGGCGAGATGGGCCGGGCGGCGGACAGAGCCTGTATCCAATACCGTATGCTGAACCTGGGGAAGGGCCCGGCGGTCCATTCCCTGCGGGCCCAGGCGGACCGGCGGAGATATCAGGAGGTCATGAAGCAGACCATGGAGCGGCAGGAGAACCTGCGTCTGAAGCAGGGAGAGGTCATATCCATAGCTGTGGAGGAGGGCCGGGTTTGTGCCGTCACTACGGATAAGGGCGCGGTCTGGCAGGTGAAGGCGGTCATCGTCGCCACCGGCACCTATCTGGGGGGCAGGACTATCACCGGGGAGGCGGTGCGGGATTCCGGGCCGGACGGCCTGGCGGCGTCCCTGCCTCTGACGGACTGTCTGGCGGGTCTGGGTCTGCGTATGCGCCGGTTCAAGACCGGCACGCCTCCCCGGGTGAACGCCCGGACGGTGGATTTTTCCCGGATGGAGATACAATACGGGGACGCGGAGCCCCAGCCCTTTTCCTTTTCCACGGAAAAGGCCCCGGAAAACCGGGCCGTCTGCTGGCTTACCTATACGAATGAGCGCACCCATCAGATCATCCGGGAGAACCTTGACCGCAGTCCCCTGTATGACGGAGTGATTCAGGGGGTCGGCCCCCGCTACTGCCCAAGCATCGAGACGAAGATCGTGACCTTCCCGGATAAGCCCAGGCATCAGCTTTTCATCGAGCCCATGGGCTTGCACACGGAGGAGCTGTATGTTCAAGGGTTTTCCTCCTCTCTGCCGGAGGAGGTGCAGATACAGATGCTGCGCACCCTGCCCGGCATGGAGCGGGCGGAAATCACCCGGCCGGCCTATGCCATCGAATACGACTGCGTGGACCCCACGGAGCTTTACCCCACCCTGGAGACAAAGAAAATTTCCGGTCTTTACGGGGCGGGGCAGTTCAACGGTTCCTCCGGCTATGAGGAGGCCGCCTGTCAGGGCTGGCTGGCCGGAGTGAACGCGGCCATGAAGATACTGGGCCGGGAGCCGGTGATATTAAAGCGCTCGGACGGCTATATCGGCACGCTGGTGGACGATCTGGTGACGAAGGGCACCAACGAGCCGTATCGCATGATGACCAGCCGCTCCGAATACCGGCTGCTGCACCGGCAGGATAACGCCGATCAGCGGCTTGCATACATTGGATACCGCATCGGCCTGGTGAGCCGGGAGCAATATCAGCGGGTGCTGGATAAATATGCGCTGGTAGACCGGGAGATCGAGCGGCTGAAAAAGGGACGGCTGTATCAGCTTCTGAAACGGCCCGAGAATACCTATGCCTCTCTGGATGCCCAGGACCCGGACCGCCCCGATCTGCCCCGGGCGGTGACGGAGGAGGTGGAAATATCCATAAAATATGAGGGATATATCCGCCGCCAGCTGAAGGAGGTGGAGGCGTTCTCCAAAATGGAGGACCGCCGTATTCCCCCGGATATCGACTATGACGCCGTTCCCGGCCTGCGCACCGAGGCGCGGCAGAAGCTGACGCGGATACGCCCCGCCAGCTTCGGCCAGGCAAGCCGTATCTCCGGTGTCTCCCCGGCGGACCTGACCGCGCTGATGATATGGGCCGAAAAGGGAGAGCAGGGGCATTCGGACGAGAAGTAAACATAATATGGTATACATAATCAATATTTCACTTATGGAGGAAAGAGAATGAAGACCATTGATCTGAAACAGCAGGTGGTGCTTGTCACCGGCGGCACCGGGGGCATCGGCGGAGATATTGTCCGCACGCTGCTGGCGGCAAACGCAAGGGTGGCCGCCACCTATCGCTCCGAGAAGGCCATGGAGGAGGCAAAGGCCGCCTTCGCGGGCCTGGGGACGGTGGAATTCTTCCCGCTGGATATGGAGGACACTGCCGCCATCGGCCCCTGCGTGGAGAGCATCGTCAAGGCCATGGGCCCCATCACCGGGCTGGTGGAGTGTGCCGGCATGATGGCCGGCAAGGCCGGCCTGGAGCTGACCGTGGAGGAATGGGACAAGCTGATGGACGTGAACGCCCGGGGCAACTTCTTCCTGATGCAGGCGGTGGTGGAGCAGTCCATGAAGGAGCATGGCGGCTCCATGGTAGCCATCGCATCCATGGCGGGCATCCGGGGCATGGTTCCGCCTCTCCAGGCGCCCCATTACTGCGCCTCCAAGGCGGCGGTGGTGGCCATCACCAAGCAGGCCGCCGTGGAATGGGCGGAGCTTGGGGTCCGCTGCAACTGCATCGCCCCCGGGGGCGTGAAGGCCGGGCGCATGGCCGGCATGAAAAAAGAGGATATCCCGCCCTTCCTGGTGGCAAACGTCCCCATGAAGGACCTGGTGGAGCCCCAGTGCATTGCGGATACGGTGCTGTATCTGCTCAGCGATATGTCCTGCTCCATGACCGGCCAGTGCCTGGTGATCGACGGCGGCTCCACAGCCTGCGGATATTAAAAAGGCAAAAAATGCTTGACAATCCGGGCTCGTACCGGGTATAATTGACCCGTAAAAGGGAGTAGTTTGCATGGGCGCTTGCCCGTGTTGCGTGGCTCGTCAGTACGGTCGAGAAGGCCCGGGCCACCATAGATGCCCGTCGTCTATAACGAGACTTTTACCGCACATATGCCGTGCGGTAAAAGTCTTTTTTATTTCGCATTTTTTAAGGGGGACCCCATCGTGAAAGCCCTGGCGCTGTGCCTGTTTATACTGACATATATTTTGATGATAGCGCTACCGAAATATCGGCCCTGGGTGGCCGTGGTCAGCGGTGCGCTGTTTATCATATTAGGCTATGTAAGCCCCAAGGAGGCTCTGGCGAGCATCGACTGCAATGTGCTGCTGATGCTGGCGGGGACGATGGGGACGGTGTCCCTGTTCATCCAGTCCAAAATGCCGAACCGCATAGCGGAGATGCTGCTGGAAAAGGTGCCGAACGTCATGTGGGCGGCGGCGGTCATGAGCCTTTTCGCCGGTGTCGTGTCCGCCTTTGTGGACAATGTGGCCACGGTGCTGATGCTGGCCCCGGTGGGCATCGCCATTGCAGCGCGGCTGGGCATCTCCCCGGTGCCGCTGCTGATATGCATCGCCGTATCCTCCAATCTCCAGGGGGCGGCTACCCTGGTGGGGGATACCACCTCCATCATGCTGGGCGGCTATGCGGGGATGAACTTTCTGGACTTTTTCTTCATGGACGGAAAATTCAGCATTTTCTGGGCCGTGGAGCTGGGGGCCCTGGCCACCATTCCCATCGTGCTCTTTATATTCCGCAGGCAGCGGGAGCCGGTGGAGCTTCAGGAGCGGACGGAGGTCACGGACTATGTCCCCTCCATCCTCCTGGGGGGCACGGTGCTGCTGCTGATCGTGGCCTCCTTCATACCCAATACCCCGGATATGATAAACGGCTATATCTGTGTGGCCGTGTTCCTGGTGGGGGCCGTGTATACCGTGATACGGGATAGGGATGCCCACAGCGTCAAGCGGGCGCTTATGGAGATCGACTACCCGACCCTGTGCCTGCTGGCGGGGCTGTTCGTGGTCATCGCGGGCGTCGCCCAGGCCGGTATCATCGATGATATAAGCCAGCTGTTCGTCCGCCTGGGCGGGGATAATATCTTCCTGCTGTATACGGTTATTGTGTTCGGCTCCGTTCTGATCTCCGCCTTTGTGGACAATATTCCCTATGTGGCCACCATGCTCCCCGTGGTCAGCGGCATCGCGGCCAGCACCGGCGCGCCGGCGCTGCTGCTGTATTTCGGCCTGCTGATCGGGGCCACCCTGGGGGGGAACATCACCCCCGTCGGCGCCTCCGCCAACATCACCGCCATCAGCATCCTGCGCCGTCAGGGCTATGAGGTCTCCGCCGGGGAATTCATGCGCATCGGCGTGCCTTTCACCCTGGCCGCCGTGCTGGTGGGCTATCTGTTCTGCTGGTTCGTGTGGGCATGAGGGAGGTAAAATAGAATTTGGGAGCCTATCCGGTCAGGATGGGCTCCCGTTTTTCTTGTCCTGCGGATAAGGCCGCCGCTCGTTCGTCAGACCCGGCAGGTAGTCTGTGCTGGATATAAGGTGTGGCAATTTTGATTCAATTTTTGTCACAGATGATGTCACAGGTTGAAGGTGGGTTTTGAGGGTGATAAAATACAAAATAACAATAGATACCCGTGGGCAACTGTATTAAATCAATGAGGAGGAAAATCGATGAAATCGATCATGAAACGTATTCTGGCATTGGCACTGGTCATAGTCCTGTGTGTCGGGGCCATCCCGGTCAGTGCGTCGGCGGCTACGACCAGTTTGCCGACTATATCCACCAGCTGTTACATCAAGTGCTATCCCCTGTCCAGCACCACGCTGTACACCAATACCGGCCTGACAAAAACGTACAAGACGATAGACAAAACCACTTGTTGTTATATTGTGGGTATCAGTACCAGTTATGTTAAGGTGCGATTGAGTACAAGCGGCACAACCTACTATGCCAAGCCCTCTGCCTTTAGCAGCGGGACGTTGAAAAACAAAACGGCTATTGCTACCTATACTGCTACCACAAGCGTAAGCACCTACCGGCAGAAAGCTGCCACGACCTCTTATGGGACCATAGACAAAGGTGATAAGGTTTACCTCTTGTATGAGCCGAGCAATTCCGAATGGATACAGGTGCTTTATCCTATCAATAGCGGAAAGCAGTATTACATGGGCTGGTGTAAGACAGGAGAGTTGTACACCGGCGCCCTGACAGTAAGTAAAACCAGCGCCACGCTGTCCGCTAAGGGGAAAACTACCACTGTAACAGCTTCGTTTCCCAGTGAACTGGGATTGACAGTGACCTGGACGACTTCGGACAGCAGCATAGCTACGGTGACGACAAAGAGTACAACTTCCAGCAGCAGCACGGCCACCGTAACGGCAAAAACCAGCACTAACGGCAAGACTGCCACGATTACTGCGAAGTTTTACAATGGAACGTCTGTGGTTGCAAAGAAAACTATGACAGTAACAGTGGGGGAGGCAGATACTTGGCAAATGCCGATGAAAAACGCAACCTGTTCATGGGGTGATTCTTACACAAATGGAACTTGGAGCTGGGGAGGTGATTGTACAACCTGGGGCAGAGATAATGGAAATGGAAGGAATTACCATATTGGGGTGGACTTAGTAAGCTCTGATATGACGGTATACGCCGCAGCCAGTGGGACCGTCAAAAAAGTGGGCAATAATAGTGTGAATGGTTATTATGTGATAATAAAACACACAATAAATGGAAAAACAGTGTATAGTTTTTATGCCCATCTAGCCTCGTATTCTGTCTCGATAGATCAAACCGTGACCGTTGGTCAAGAAATTGGAGAAGCAGGAAACTCTGGTAGTGCAGCAAGTGGTGGTGTAAAGCATCTGCATTTTGCAATTATTGATTCTTTAAGTAGCGGCGGCGGATATTACGGCTATGCTACATACTTTAGTGGAAACAAAGTAGAATTTAAAGATAGAATCTACTACAATCCGATTTATGTTATCACATACAATAAGCTCCCGAGCTAAAAGACATTATAAGTAGCATAGCGAATCGTCCTATTCAGAGCTCCTCCTTTTCGGGATGACCCACAGATAACCGTCTATATATCCCTATATAACCAAAGAGGCAGTATCACCCCGATACTGCCTCTTGCGTTGTTTATGTCTCTCTATATCTCCCGTTTTGGCTCGGCCATTATGGTTCTCTGGTTGGTATAGATGACCATGCCGGGCCTTGCGCCGTGGGGCTTTTTTACGAAGCGGGCCTCCGTCACGTCCACGGGGACGCGGCCGGCCTGGGCCCCCTCGGAATAGAAGGCGGCGAGGCAGGCGGCCTGATAGATGGTCTCCTCGTCCGGCCGGGCGCCCTCGCAGCGGAGGATCACATGGGAGCCGTGAAGCTTCTGGACGTGGAGCCACAGGTCTGTCCGCCGGGCGGTGCGGAGGGTCAGCTCATCGTTTTGCAGGTTGTTCCGCCCCACCAGGACCTCAAAGCCGCTGCCGGTGCGGAAGCTCATGGGCTGGGCGGGCTTCTGCTTTTTCCTGGGATTCGTCCGCTGCTGGCGGAGATAGCCCGCCTGGGCCAGCTCATCCCGGATGCTGTCCAGGTCGGCCTGGCTCTGCGCCCGCTCCAGCTCCGCCGCAATGGAGGCCAGATACTCCGCCTCCTGGCGGTTTTCCTCGATCAGACCGGTCAGGTGCGCCTGGGCGGTCTTCTTTTTCGTATATTGCTTATAGTAGGCCGCCGCGTTCTGCTGGGGGGATTTTCTCGGGTCAAGGGAAATGGTCACCTGAGGGCAGTCCGGGTCATAGAAGTCCTCCACGGTGACGGACTCCATCCCCGGCTGCATGCGCCAGATGTTGGCGGTGATCAGATCGCCCCGGCGCTTGTCCTCCTCCCGGCCCTCTGTGGCGGCCAGCTCCTGAAGGCGCAGGGCCAGCTTCCGCTCCGTGCGGTTTTTCGCGCCCCGCACCAGCTTGGTCATGCTCCTGGCCCGGCTTTTCAGATGCTCTGCCCGGTCCTTCTCCCCATAGAAGGCCTCCAGCAGGGCGGACCAGCCGGGGTAGGCCACGCTTTCCACGGCGGGGCCGTATTGCAGGATGGGCAGGAAGGTGAAGTCCTTGGGCGCGCCGTTTTCCACCAGCATATAGGGCCGGCGTTCCAGCCCCTCCAGTCCCTCCGGGGTCTGGGGCAGGTCCCGCCATTCCATCTCCCGCCGCAGCAGGGGAGACAGGCCGGAGAATTTTCCCGGCTCCGGCTTGGGGGGCAGATGATAGATAAGCCCCGGCAGAAGCTGGCGCAGGGGACTCATTTCTCCGTCCACCCGCCGGGCGGCGTCCAGTATCCGGCCGTCGCCGTCGATCAGAATCAGATTGGCGTTCCGGCCCAGCAGCTCCACTGCCAGGGATTTATCCACCGGCTCGCCGAACTCGTCATAGGCGGCCAGCCGGAACAGCAGCATCCGCTCCCTGTCCGGCTGGGAGATATCCACAATCCGCGCCCCGGTCAGATGCTTTCGCAGGAGCATGCAGAACATGGGCGGCTGGGGCGGATTTTCATAGGACCGCTCCGTCACGCAGGCCCGGGCCGTCCCGGAGCCGAAGCACAGCAGCAGCCTCCGGCTGGCGCCGTTTCCCCGGAGGGACAGTATCACCGTGTCCCGCTCCGGCTGGTGCACCCGGTCGATTTTCATGCCGGTCAGGCTGTCCCGCAGCTCCTGGCCGAGCTCCTCTATGAATATGGCGTCAAGGGGCATCGTCGTCCTCCATGATACAGGCAAAAAGGGTCTCTATCCGGGCCGTCTGGCCGGTGAGCCACAGCTGGCCGAACAGGGCCTCCAGCGCGGTGGCGGCGTGGTATTCCGCCACGGTGCAGCCCCCCGGCACGCCGTGGACACGGGCGTTTCGCCCCCGGCGGTAGAGCCGGCGCTCCTCCTCCGTGAGAATGGGCTGGAGCCGCTCGGCGGCCCTGGCCTGGGCCGGGGCGGATACATGGGCCACCGTCCGCCGGTGCAGGTCGGAGACCTTCGTCCCGCCCTGCCGGGCCAGATAGGTGCGCACCAGAAGCTCATACACCGCGTCCCCCACATGGGCCAGGGCCAGCACGCTCATGCCCTGCAGGGCGGCGGGCTCCATGGGCTGATGCACGGGGGTCATGACTCGTCCTCCCAGGGGGCGTCGTCCTCGTCCGCTTCCCCGGCGGGGGCCTGGGCCAGCTCCTCTGCCATGGGGGCGAATTCATCGCTTTCTGCCACCTGATTGAACTCTTGGGTGATGGTATCCACCGGGGCTGTGCCGGCGGAATACTGCATCTCCTGCCACTGCTGCCGGGTCAGCATGATCTGCCGGGGCTTGGACCCCTCATAGGGCCCGACCACGCCGACCTCCTCCAGCTGGTCGATGAGCCGGGCGGCCCGGGCATAGCCCAGCTTCAGCCGCCGCTGCAGCAGGGATACGGAGGCGGTCTGGGTCTCGAATATCACCTCTACCGCCTGGGGGAGCAGCTCGTCATAGTCGTTTTTCCTGTCGCCGCCGCCCGGGGCGTCGTCCTTGCCGTTTTTGTCCTTATCGGCGGCCTTTTCAATCTCGGCCAGAATCTCGTCGCTGTATTCCGCCTCGGCCTCCCGCTTGACGAAGTTGATGATCTCCTCCCGCTCCTCGTCCGTGACGAAGGCGCCCTGCACGCGGATGGGCTTGCCGATGCCGATAGGGGAATAGAGCATATCGCCGGAGCCGATCAGCTTTTCCGCGCCCTGCTGGTCCAGGATGATGCGGCTTTCCAGTGCGCTGGATACCGCGAAGGCGATGCGGCTGGGGATGTTGGCCTTCATCAGGCCGGTGATCACGTCCGCAGAGGGGCGCTGGGTGGCCACCACCAGATGCATACCGGCGGCGCGGCCCATCTGGGCCACCCGGCAGATGGATTCCTCCACCTCCTTGGAGGCAACCATCATCAGGTCGGCCAGCTCGTCGATAATGATGACCACCTGGGGCAGAGTCTCCGCCCCCTGGCTTTTCTGAACGGCGTTGTAGCCCGGCAGATCCCGGACGCCGGCCTCGGAAAACAGACGATAGCGCTTGAGCATTTCCACCACGGACCACTGGAGCGCTCCGGCGGCCTTTTTCGGGTCGGTCACCACGGGGACGTAAAGATGGGGCATGCCGTTATAGATGCCAAGCTCCACCATCTTCGGGTCGATCATAATCATACGGACCTCGTCCGGTGTGGATTTATAGAGAAGGCTCAAAATCAGGGAGTTGATGCAAACGGATTTGCCGGAGCCGGTGGTGCCGGCGATCAGCACATGGGGCATTTTTGCGATATTTCCCACGATGACATTGCCGCTGATATCCTTGCCGATGGCTACGCTCGTCTTGCTCTTGGCGTTGCGGAAGGCGTCGGAATCGATCACGTCTCCCAGCCAGACGGTCTTCACATTCTGGTTCGGCACCTCCACGCCCACCGTGGAGATCTTATCCGGGATGGGCGCGATGCGCACGTTGGAAACGCCCAGGCTCAGGGCGATATCGTTTGCGAGATTCGTGATCTTATTCAGCTTGACGCCCTGCTCCAGCTTCAGCTCATACCGGGTGATGGTGGGGCCGTGAACGGCGCCCACGATGGAGGCCCCCACGCCGAAGCTGCGGATAGCGCCCTCCAGCTGCGCCTCCACCTCGTCCAGGCTCTCGTCCTCTCCGGACTGGTCCGGGCCGCTCTTGTTCAGAAGCTCCAGGGAGGGGAAGATGTATTCCTCCTTCGGCTCGTCCTCTCCGGCCTGAATCTCCGCCGCCACCTGGGCGGCCTCCGCGTCCTTGTCTATCTTTTCAATCACCGGCTGAGGGGCGGCCGCGCCCCCGTCCATATCCGCGGAATGTATCTCCACCCCGGCGATCTGGGCCGCATCGGCGATATCCAGGGGCTGTACGTTCTCGGTGGGGGAGGGCTTTTCAGGCTCCGGCGTCTCTTTCTGCGTCCGCTTTTCCTTGGGAGCCGGCGGCTCCGCAGTCTCCGGGGCGGCCGGTGCTGGTTGCTCCTCGGGGCTCTTTTGCGCTTCCAGCGCCTTTTCCACCCGATAGGCGGCGGCAGGGTCTATCTCCAGCTCGGCAAAGAGCCAGTCCTTCTGCTGCTCCCAGTCCTCGTCATAAAGGCTTCTGCGGTGGGCGGGCTTGCTTTTCCGGACGGGAGCCTCAGCCTTGGGCTTTTTGCTCCGGGAGGAGACCTTTTCCTTCACCCAGTCGAAGTCGTCCCGGATGGGCGGCGCATCCGCCGGGGCGGGCTCATCGTCCTCCTCCGGCTCGTACAGCAGCTCCGGCTCATAGGGCGCGGGCCGGGGTCGGTTTTTGAAGGCCTCCCACAGGGCGGCCACGCTCTTGTCCATGGCCGTGATGACGGTCAGGGCGAAGGCTGCGGCCAGCACCACAAAGCTTCCTATCACGCCGATGGCCTTTTTCAGACCCAGTCCTATCAGACCGGATATCACGCCGCCGCAGTGCTCCGAGGGCGTTTGGGCCAGCCGCCATAGGCTTTTTACTCCGTCGGCGAAGCCCGTCAAAAACAGGCTGTCCTCATGGAAAGCCAGCATATGCACGAACGCCCCGAATATCACCGGCAGCACCAGAACGCAGATCACCCGCGCCCGGGCCGGACGCTCCTGATGAAGCCCCAGTATGGCGGAGCCCCAGAGAAGCGCTATAGGCGCAAGATAAAAGCCCCAGCCGAAAAGGCCCTGCAGCAGGGACCGGAAGGCATCTACCAGCCAGCCCTCCACCGGGAACCAGGAGATGAGAGCCACCAGCCCGACGAACAGCAGCGCGATGCAGCCCGCCTGCCGGTAAATGGGCCGGGGCGGGGGAGGAG
>JAJQBY010000118.1 GCA_021203045.1 Oscillospiraceae bacterium
ACAGCCATTCGTAATCCATGACCCTCTCCACCTTCCGCAGCAGGTGGTCTTGAGGTACCAGTGCATCTATGTCTATCATCACGACTTCCCGCCGTGCATCCTTTTGCCAGTTCTCCATGTTTTTACACCCCCTCCTTCTATTTTACCACTTCTTTCTCGGCGGGGGTATGCTTTCTTTGACAGACTGAGGAGCGCTGCAGAACGTGCAGTGCTCCCGTTTTTATACTGTCAATAATGCTGGGCTCACCCATCTCCACCACCTTCGCCCCAAAGCGGGACCATTCCAAGCAGAAGCTCTGCAAAGCGCCGGCACTGATCTGGGGACAATACGATCCGCCAAAGTCAGCCGTGGGCTTAATATAAATACCAGCGTAAAAATCGTCTGTTTTCTCTTGACGAAACAGGTCGATGTTGCTACGATAAAGAAAACAAACCGGCTCATCCGGCAGGATAGCTGCATTCATCGCCAGGCATTTCCGCGAAAGGAGAAAACGCCTTATGAAAACGAACGAAACCATCGAAAACCTTATAAACCGTCAGTCCTGTCGCAAATACCTCACGGACTCCATCGATCCGGAGATCATTGAGGCCATCGTCACGGCGGGGACCTATGCGCCCAGCGCAGGCGGCGGCCAGCCGTGGACGATCACCGTCCTTTCCGATAAGGAAAAGCTCGCCTGCTTCGGCGAGCTAATGACAGCCGATCTGGCGGCCCATATCCCGGGCTTTCAGCCCGGGGCAGTCGTCGATAACCACGGCACGCGGGGACATATCCTCTGCGGAGCTGATTTCGCGCCCCTGCTGATTGTTGTATCGGAGGCGCCGAACCAGCGCACGCCGGTCGTCTCCTCAGCGCTGGCCTGCGAGAATATGATGATCGCCGCCCAGTCCTTCGGTGTTGCCTCCTGCTGGCCGGGGGCAGTCACCGCCAATCTGATCGCCCCCGCGCTGGAGGCCGCAGACGGAGACCCGCTCCTGAAAAGCCTTGTGCCGGAGGGCAACCGTCTGATCGGCGCTATCGCCTTCGGCTATCCTGCGCCGGACGGGTTCCGTGAGCCCAGGGTCCCCCGGCGGGAGGGGGCAGTGATCTATTTACAATGACCTGATTGAGAACGCTCCCCCGCCGGAGAAAAGCTGAAGCTCCCGCTGTCACCTGAGGGATGACGGCGGGGGCTTTTCTTAGTCGAGGCTCCAAATTTTTATTGCAGAAACATTACGGCTCGTATATAATGAAATTAACATTTCGAAAGGAGAAATATCAGCAATGACAAAAAGACTGTGCGCACTGCTTATGGCTGTGGTGTTTGCGCTGACGCTGTGCACGGGGGCGTTCGCCTCTGAGGAGTTCACAGACTATGCCGGCGGCAGCTCTCTCTCCATGGGCGATTCCGGCGCTTCCGGCGAGGCGTCTGGGGAAACCTCCTCCGCTGTCTCCGTTTACACGGTGGACGGGGATGTGACCCAGGCAGAGGAGGACGAGAGCGTCTACTCCATCACCATCGAGCCCACCATCACCTCCGAGGACGGCGTGACGGTGATCGACGGCCTGGAGATGAGCATCGACGACTTCACCGCTAACGGTATATCCGTTTCCGGCAGTGACGACGTGGTGTATCTGAAAAACGCTGTCATCGACAAGCTGGTCACCGGCGAGATCAGCGGCACCTCCGGCGGCTATATTGCCGGCACCCTTGGCGGCACCCTGTATATCCAGGACTCCATCCTGACAGAGGACGGCCGTGGCGGCGTAGGCGGCAACTATACCGTTTATGCCAGCGCCGGTACCCTGGTGGTGGAAAACTCCTCCATCATCCAGCTTGGCGAGGATGAGGGAGGCTATACCTCCAGCATCGGCGAGCCGGGCTCCAACGGTGGCCTGCTGGTCTACGGCACCGCCCGGGCCAATATGTCCATCGGCACCTCTCACACCTATTACTTCTATTCCTATGTGGAGACGGAAGGCTGGGCCGCCATGTCCACCGACGCAGGCAACGGCGTGCAGTTCTTCTCCTATTGCTCCACCGCACGGGCTGTGAACGGCGGCTATGGCATATATGCCGACAACGGCTGCTATGACTATATCTACGGCACCACACTCCTGGGAGCGGAGATGGGCGCCATCATCGCCGGCGGCGGCGAGGTGCACATTTACGGCTCCGACTCTGCGGACGAGACCATCACCGACATGATGGATATCACCGAGCCCACTGCCGGCGTCCGCAGCCTGGTCGTGGCCAACCGCACCGGCATTATGATTCACTCCCCTGACGAATCCCATTCCGGGGACAACGGCAACTCCACCGCCTCCGTTTTCTCCGCCAGCGAGACCGATTTCGTCATGACCGACGACATGAACGCCTACTGGGAGAGCAATGAATTCTATGACGGCGAGACCTGGGAGCCGGAGTATCAGGATTATTCCGAGAAGTATGACGTGGCCGTGGGCGAATATATCGAGTTCATCCGTGGCGCGGCCATCCTGGTGAAATCCACCAGCGCCTCCATCGACCTGGACGACGTGACCTTCACCCTGGAAAACGGCACCTATGGCAATAACGCCATCATCATGACCGTGATAAACTCCGATGAAAACGGCCGCTGGGTCCAGTCCGGCCAGGCCATCGATGACATCCAGGGCACCGTGGCAAATATCTCCAACAGCACCATTTCCGGCGACTTCAAAAACTATGACTATCAGCGCAAGCTGACCGTGAACCTTGACGCCGTGGACTGGACGGGCGCTTCCTACACCTGGGATGCGGAGACCTTCAACAGCATCTGGAGCGAGGAATGCCTGGCCGCTGAGCGCTGCCTCTGGATTCTGGACAGCGAGAGCTATATCACGGACGTCACCATGGGCACCTATCTGACCTTCACCAACGGCTCCGTATGGAATGTGACCGATGAGTCCGTCCTGGCGTATCTCGCCTGGGACGAGACCTGCACCATCAACGGCACGGTCACCGTGGACGGCGAGGAGGTCACCGAGCCCGGCGAATACGAGGGCGTTATCGTCGTGACCCCGGCAGAAGCCTCCGGTGAGGCCTCCGGCGAGACAGAGGTCAGCTCCGAGGCGGATATGATCGCCGCTACGGCGGAATATGAGATCACTGTGAACGGCGTCACCGCCGTGGCCTCCTATCAGGACACGGACGACGGCACCTCCGAGGTGAAGGGCTTCATCATCACCTTCGACGGACAGGAGATCGAGGGCGTCATCAATATGGGCGTCTGGACGGCCTCCTCCGGCGACGAGGAGGACCAGGCGGTGTGTGATGCGTTCCAGGTGGTCTATGAGGCCAACAACCTGATCGGCCCGGGCTGAGCTGAACCGCATGAATAATTGAACGTCCCCCACCGGGTGCCTTCCGCACCTGGTGGGGGACGTTTTATCAGGGAGCGGCAAATTCAGCTCGTAGGCGCCCCTTCATGCTATACGCCTGGCGGCGTCCGCAACCCGGATAGACAAATGCGCAAAACTCAGGTAAAATAGGCACAGCCTTGATACAGGAGGTCTGTCATGGATACGAAATACGCACTGATCGTCATCGACATGCAAAACGGCTTTATAAACGAGGGCTCCGCCCAGTGCATCAAGGGCGCGAGAGCCACTGTGCCCGCCTGCGCCCGGGTGATAGAACACTTCCGGGCCCAGGGCATCCCTGTCTTTTTCGTATCGCGGCGATACAGAACGGACGGCAGCGATGTGGAGCACACACGCTTCAAAAGCTGGTTGGACGGGGGCAGGGCCCTGTCCGATAGTTGCCCGGAGGATATATCCGCCAGCGCACCGGAGGAGTTCGGCATCTGCGACAGGGATTATCTCATCATAAAGCCCCGTTATTCCGCCTTTTTCCACACAGAGCTGGACCTTATTCTGCGCCGATTGGGGATAAACACCGTCGTCCTCATCGGAACGACCACCCCAAACTGCATCCGCACCACATGCTACGACGGCATATCCCTTGAATATAATGTGGTCGTCCTCAGCGACTGCACCTCGTCCCAGACGGAGGAGATACAGCAGAGTAACCTGCGCGACATGAACAATGTTGGCGCGCAGATCATGACGGCGGAGGAGCTCATCTCCGGCACGCAGCTCGCAGACACGGTGACGGAGACACGGGAAGCCGTGCTGGGCGGCATATAGCCTAAAATTGTTAAATAAGCGGTACCGCCGGAGCCATAAGATACGGATATGTACTATTTCCATCCCCGTCTTTTGGCTAAATCCAGTAAGGCAAAGCAAAAGCGCTGCCACGGCTTCAATGTTGTCTGTAACGGGTCACCCTCACGGATACGCATAGTGCGGCGGATCTCCTTGGGAATAACGACCCGTCCCAGGTCGTCGATCCGCCGCACAATCCCTGTTGCTTTCATCTTTATCCTCCTGTCAGCTTTTTGTTTGACAGGATTTATTATCCGCAAATCTTGCCAGCCTATACAAACGGGCGAAATTTGGCAAAGATACAGGCGCGGTTCGGGTCTGACACTGCATTTGCTTTCCGCGAATCCAGCCAGAGCAGATGCTAGTCTACATTTCCCCGGTGATAGTGGAGCTTCTGTCGTATGCAAAGGGAAGGTGCTTGGACACCGCGTTCCACTGGATAATATTGAAGACCGTATGTAAATCATACGGTCTTTTCTGTTTCCCAAACACCATCTACAAGAGCACGGATTCGTACATACTCACCATCCCCGGAGGACGTGATATGCAGATGGTCTATGGACGGCAGGAGATTGACAAATTCCTGTAACTCCTCAAGAGAGGCATCGAATGTAATCACACTGATTTCAATTCCCATACACCCTTGAACTAAATCGGCGATTTCCTGCGTCACTTCGCCGCCGAACTGTTCGGCGTAATCAGCAAAGAACTGCTTTACCTTCTGTGCTTTCTGGTAGTTTTCTTGGTTCATATTATTCCTCCTCCTTTATATTGGCAAACCATATATCGTCATACCTGTCACCCGGATGAGCATCCGACCAGTTTCCATGGTCGTTTGTTAGAATGGTATGCGGGAACCCAGTTATATTTAGCCCACCTCTTGCGGATACCCATGTATACCAACCATCCACCAATGGTAGTGCCGGGTCATCTACTCGCGTACAGTAATCACTACTAGCCTCGTGTAAATAAATGGGTTGCGGCTCACTAATGTTAAATCCGTGTTGATCTCCTCTTTTGACAAAGACCATATGCTCAGGGAACCCATGAGACACAAGCTCTCTATCTAACCAAACCATAAACATACGCAATATAGCCGCATCTGAAGCATTTTTAAATGAGGAAAGAACGCCACCTTCCTCTATGCGATAAGCTGTAGTCCTTCCTCGCTGAGCCAGCACGCCAAGCGAAATCATATCTAATGAAACAAACGGTACGCCAGATTCAACTTTTATCCTACGCCTCACTTCTTCCCACTCGTCAGTGTTGCCGTAATTTTTATATACATCCATGTCGTGCAGAGGTTCAGTATATTCCATTAGTTTCTCTCGGTCAGACCGCATAGACTGTATATGCTCATCAGTAGTAATTCGCGCCGCCTGACTCCTAACTCCGTCAGTTACTTTAATAAAGCCAAAGGCAAGCACTAAAATTAAAGCAATGGCGATTCCCATACACGTCCTCCTCCCAGACTATGTTAAATTATACCACATATTAGCATTATTAGCAACACTAATATGTGGTAACGCCCGCCAGTTACTCAGCCCGTGCTTGCTATAAAGCACACGAATCAAAGGAAGAAAAATTTGTTTTGTAAGTAGCGGGGCATAAACAATATTAGTTGCCGTTGCAAGCCTTATCTATATTGAACTTCTCTACCAACTCCAAAGGATTCTTTGACCTGCCAAGCTTGGCGAGCTTCTTATCCGTTCCTACTTCATACAGGAAGTAGAATTCCCGCGTGGGCTTGCTGGTCATGATGAAGCGCAGGTTCCCGGCCTTATCATAGTAATCGACCCAGCCGATTTCTCCGGCTGGGAGCTTTATATCAGCAGCCACGGAGCATCTCCACACATTCTCTGATCGCACTGTGCATAAAATTCCCACCAGATGAATAACCTGGTGGGTTGATTGGACTTGATTCAGTTTTACTCGGCAGAGGACAGGACATTCTCTACCGTCACACCGATACTCACGGTTCCGTCTAACTTTGGGTATACCTCGAAGGTACTGCAATTCCGCAGAGCGCGGCCAAGAACAAAAATTCCTTCTCTGTCCAATTCTATCGCGGGCTCTGTGAATGTAACACCGCCGGAATTGAATGCCCTGTGTATCTCACACTTTGGTTTATTCCCCTTACTACAGAGCACGCTTAACAGCGCATATACAGCCAGGAGGGTTTTATATCCTTCCGTGTTCATCGTTTTCTTTTCGTGCTCCATTTCCGCTATGATAGGCAGAACATTTTCCTCTGCGTAGTCGCTTAATTCCTCACACGCACGATCAAGTAACCCCTCGGGGAGCTGTGCCTGGATTTCCTCAATTGTTTCATCGTCGATACATACCTCGTCCGGATCTACCCCTGCCTGTATCACTTGCTCACGAATGATGCTGCGGATTAGGGCATCCTTCAATTCCTTCGGTGCCTTGTTCGCAGACTGCATTTCTTCGTTCATATATCGGCCTCCTTCTATTTTATTCGGCGCTCATGATAACATCTTTTACCGTCACGCTGAACCACACGCTTCCGCTTTTCTCAGGAACAATTGAAAGCGTCTCACAATTCCGCAAAGCACGGGCAAGGAGGGAAATATCGTGTGCATCCCACTCAAACACAACGGCTGTAACACTTACTCCGCAACCATTGAAGGCGCGATACACTTTTATTTCCGGTTTGTTTTCCTCGCCGCACAGTACGGAGAACAGAGCATACACAGCCAAAAGAGTTTTATACTGCTCCTTATTCAGTATCTTCTTCTCTGTGGCCATTTCCCTTAATATATCAGAAAGCGAATCTTCTACGGCATCACTTAATTCCTCGCACGCACGATCAAGCAGACCTTCCGGGAGCTGGCTTTCCAAGAACTCTATGTCCTCATCGTCCAGCTCTATTACATCCAGGTTCTCTCCTTCCCGTTCCATCGGAGATTTAGCAACGATTTCGAGCAGCTTATTCTTCAATTCCTGTGGCATTTTCTTTCCCTGGCCCCCTATAGGCGCCTGCATTTCCTCATCGGCCATAATATGACCTCCTTCCTCGATTGTATTATACAGTATATTTCGCATTAAGACAACCACCGGAAGAATATCCGATTTGCTGCCATCATGCCTGAAAAAATAAAGCTATAGCCACTGTTTTTCAGCAGCCATAGCTTTATTTTTAATCGATTTTCCTTGACCCTTTATGTTCCGATGTACTCCCGCTGCTCGGGGGTCAGGGTATCTATCGCTATGCCAAGGGTAGAGAGCTTTTTGCGGGCTACCTCCAGGTCCGTCTCCCGGGGGACGGGAACTACGCCGGGAGCGAGCTTGCCCCGGTTATCGGCCAGATAGCGGGCGCTCAGAGCCTGGATGGCAAAGCTCATATCCATGATCTCCGCAGGGTGGCCATCCCCGGAAGCCAGGTTCACCAGCCGCCCCTCCGCAATGACGAACACCGTCCGGCCATTGGGCAGGCGGTAGCCGGTGATATTCTGGCGGGCCTCGTATTTATCCAGCGCATAAGCCTCCAGCGCCTCCATATCCACCTCCACATTGAAGTGGCCGGCATTCGTAAGGATAGCGCCGTCCTTCAGCAGGGGAAAATGCTCCCGCCCGATGACCTTGCAGTCCCCGGTAACGGTGCAGAAAATATCTCCCAGCTCCGCAGCCTGGGCCATGGGCATAACCCGGTAGCCGTCCATCACTGCCTCGATGGCCCGGATGGGGTCGGTCTCCGTCACGATGACCCTGGCCCCCAGGCCGTTGGCCCGCATGGCCACGCCCTTGCCGCACCAGCCGTATCCGGCCACCACCACGTCCTTCCCCGCCACGATCAGGTTCGTGGTGCGCATGATGCCGTCCCATACGGACTGGCCGGTGCCGTAGCGGTTGTCGAAAAGGTGCTTGCAGTCCGCCTCGTTCACCATGACGGCGGGAAACCGCAGCGTTCCGGCCTTTGCCATCTGCTTCAGGCGGATGATGCCGGTGGTGGTCTCCTCACAGGAGCCGATGACGCCGGGGAGCAGCTCCGGGAATTTCTCATGGATGCGGTGGACCAGATCGCCCCCGTCGTCAATAATGATATTGGGTCCTGCCGCCAGGACCTTGTCGATATTTGCGTCATATTCCTCCGCCGTACAGCCATGGACGGCATGGACCTCCAGCCCTCCCGCCGCCAGGGCGGCGGCCACGTCGTCCTGCGTGGACAGGGGATTGGAGCCGGTGATGTGCATCTCCGCGCCCCCCTGGGCAAGCACCCGGCAGAGATAGGCCGTCTTGGCCTCCAGATGGACGGACAGGGCGATCTTCAGCCCGGCAAAGGGCTTATCCCGCTGGAAATCCTCCGCAATAGCGCTGCAAAGAGGCATATTCCGGGCCACCCAGGCAATCTTCCGCTCTCCGGAGGGGGCCAGTTGTATGTCTCGAATGGTACTCATAGTGTTCCGCCTTTCCGCATAGATTGATGACAGCTCATCCCTGGGCCTTGACCGCAGCCTTGAGCGCCTCCACCTTATCCGTATTCTCCCAGCGGACGCCCAGGTCCTCCCGGCCCATGTGGCCGTAGGCCGCGAGCTGGCGGTAGATGGGCTTGCGCAGGTCCAGATCCCGGATGATCGCCGCCGGGCGCAGATCGAACACCTGGCTTACTGCCTTCTGCAGCACGTCATCCGACACCGTGCCGGTGCCGAAGGTGGTCACGTTGATGGAAACAGGAGTAGCCACGCCGATGGCATAGGCCAGCTGCACCTGGCAGCGGCTGGCAAAGCCCGCAGCCACGATGTTTTTCGCCACCCAGCGGGCGGCATAGGCCGCGCTCCGGTCCACCTTGGTGGGGTCCTTGCCGGAGAACGCGCCGCCGCCGTGGGGCGCGCTGCCGCCGTAGGTATCCACAATGATCTTCCGTCCGGTCAGGCCGGAATCGCCCTGGGGCCCGCCCACCACGAAGCGGCCGGTCGGGTTTACATAATATTTAATATCCCCCTTATTCAGATCGGCGGGGATGATGGGCTCCACCACATATTTGATGATATCCGCCCTGATCTGCTCCAGGGTGACCTCCGGGGCGTGCTGGGTGGACACCACCACGGTCTCCACCTTCACAGGCTTGTTGTCCCCGTCGTATTCCACGGTGACCTGTGTCTTGCCGTCCGGACGGAGATAGGGCAGAGTGCCGTCCTTGCGCACCTGGGCCAGCCGGCGGGCCATTTTCTGGGCAAGGCTGATAGGCAGGGGCATGAGCTCCGGGGTCTCGTCACAGGCATAGCCGAACATCATGCCCTGATCGCCGGCGCCGGTCTCCAGGGCCGCATCCGTGCCGCCCTCCTTCTGCTCCAGGCTCTTATTCACGCCCATGGCGATATCCGGAGACTGCTCGTCGATAGCCGTCAGCACGGCGCAGGTATCCGCGTCCATGCCGTATTTGGCCCGGTCGTAGCCGATATCCCGCAGGACATCACGGGCGATCTTGGGGATGTCCACATAGCAGCTGGTGCTGATCTCGCCCATAACATAGATGACACCGGTGGTGGCAGTGCACTCACAGGCCACGTGGCCCTGAGGATCCTGGGCCATGATGGCGTCCAGCACGGCGTCTGAGATCTGGTCGCATACCTTGTCAGGATGCCCCTCAGTAACAGATTCAGAGGTGAATAAGTAGTGTCCCATTATTTGTCTAACTCCTTTTTTTCCTGCGCTTTACACGCAGACCTTGATGATAAAAGCCATAAAAAAAGCGCCGCCGGGAAACCGGCAGGCACAGAACAGAGACATGTTCCTTATCTTTCGATCTATACCGCCGGATTTGGCACCTTGCGCATGAATGCACAGGTTGCCGGGCTTCACAGGGCCGGTCCCTCCGCCACTCTCGATAAGGCTATTGATTTGTAAACATTTTACCACGCTGCGGCGGAATGTCAATAGGGATATTGACAAAAACAGCTTTTTAGCGGAAAATAGGGACATGGGAAAGACAGCGCGAAAAATCGTTATCGTATTGATGGGGCTGATGATCCTGTTCATCTGGGGCAATTCCATGCTCCCGGCGGACATCTCCAGCGAGGAGAGCGAGTGGGTCCGGTCTCTTATGGAGCCAATACTGAGCGTCCTGCAAAGCGGACGGATACAGGCGTCTCTGACCCGGATAGCGGACGGCGTCACGGAGCCAAGGCTGCAGGCCCTGCTGTATAAGGGCATCGCCTGGCTGGACGAACACATCCTGTCCCAGACCGCCTCTTATCTGGTGCGGAAGGCCGCCCACTTCACGGAATATATGATCCTGGGTGTCCTGATGGGTCTGCTTCTGTCAAAACCAAACGGCGGAGCCCGCTTCTGGTGGCCGGAGATTATGTGCCTGGCGGTGGCCTCCATCGACGAGACCATCCAGCTCTTTTCAGAGGGCCGGGGCGCGGCGTTCCGGGATGTGATGATAGACCTGTCCGGCGCCACTCTGGGCGTCATATTGGCCGCCCTCGTTCTTTTTATCCTGCGAAAGCGATAACGTTTTGAAAAAATCAGCGGAACAGGCTTGTCGGAACCATAAATGTGTGATATACTTTTCACAGAGGAGGTACTGCCATGACTTTTACATTTACCAGCAAAAAATATGAGGAGTCCGATGAGCTGAAAGCCTACGCGGAAAAGAAGATCGGCAAGATCGACCGTCTGTTCCGCTCGGAGAGCGAAGCGTCCGTCACCTTCAGCGAGGAACGGGGCCGCTATCTGGCTGAGGTCACGCTCCGCAATAACGGGATGTACTACCGTGTCAGCGAGACGACCAGCGACATGTTCGCCTCCATCGATTCCGCCGTGGCCGCTATCGAGCGCCAGGTGCGGAAAAACAAGACCCGTCTGGCCAAGCGCCTGCGGGACGGTGCCTTCGAGCGCACCGCCGCCATCCCCGCTCCGGCGGACGATCAGGATGAGACGGAATATCCCATCATCCGCACCAAGCGGTTCTCCATGAAGCCCATGTCCCCGGAGGAGGCCATCCTCCAGGTGGACCTGCTGGGCCATGAGTTCTTTGCCTTCCGCAATGAGCAGGACGACGACGCCTTCGCTGTGGTCTACAAGCGCAAAAACGGCGGCTATGGTCTGATTTCCGACGCGGAGGATGAGGCGTGACCTCCGGCGAGGTCCACCCTTAAACAAACAGGACAGGCCCTGCGGCGAATGTCGCAGGGCCGTTTTCCTTGCAGTGCCCTGCCGTCTCACACATAAGAAATACTTATTCTATTTTTCAAAAAATCCACATATATTCTCTCCCTGTCCGGTCTTCTACTGGAGAATGTGCTGTTTTTCACTCTGGTGGCTTGAAATGGGAGAGAGAATCCTTTATAATAAGTGCGCAAGGTTTGGTGCTACGGGTTCTGGCAGACACAAGCCAATACAACAGCATACAAGATCAGACCTTGAGCATGGGGCTCCCCATCGCCCAGGGGCTTTTTTCTTGCCAAACCGCTGAAAATCCCTTCCCCAGCAGACAAACGGAGAAAGATCGAGGTTCAAAGCATGACAAAGTATATTTTCGTGACCGGCGGCGTCGTTTCCGGCCTTGGCAAGGGCATCACCGCCGCATCTCTGGGACGGCTTTTGAAATCCCGGGGACTGAAGGTCGCCGCCCAGAAGCTGGACCCTTACATAAACGTAGACCCCGGTACCATGAGCCCCTACCAGCACGGAGAGGTCTATGTCACCGAGGACGGCGCGGAGACAGACCTTGACCTGGGTCACTATGAGCGCTTCATCGACGAGGATCTGAACAAATACTCGAACCTGACCACCGGCAAGGTGTACTGGAACGTGCTGAACAAGGAGCGCCGGGGAGAATACCTGGGCAGCACCGTGCAGATCATCCCCCATATCACCAACGAGATCAAGACCTTTATATATAACGTGGGCAAAAAGACCAACGCCGACGTGGTCATCACGGAGATCGGCGGCACCACCGGCGATATCGAGAGCCAGCCCTTCCTGGAGGCCATCCGCCAGGTGGGCCATGAGGTGGGTCCTCACAACGCCCTGTTCATCCACGTCACCCTCGTCCCCTTCCTCCACGGCAGCGACGAGCACAAGACCAAGCCCACCCAGCACTCCGTCAAGGAGCTGCAGGGCATGGGCATCGCCCCGGATATCATCGTCCTGCGCAGCGACGTACCCATCAAGGACGACGGCATCTTCCGCAAGATCGCCATGTTCTGCAACGTAAAGCCGGAGTGCGTCATCGAGAACCTGACCATCCCCGTACTGTATGAAGCCCCGCTCATGCTGGAGCGCAGCGACTTTTCCGGCATCGTGTGCCGGGAACTGGGCATGTGGACAAAGGCCCCGGATCTGAGCGAGTGGCAGGCCATGGTAGACAGCATCCACAGTCTGTCCCACACCGTTTCCATCGCCCTGGTGGGCAAATACGTCCAGCTTCACGACGCGTATCTCTCCGTGTCCGAGGCGCTCAAGCACGCGGGCTACACCAAAGGCACCAGCATCGACATCCGCTGGATAGACTCCGAGACCGTCACCCCGGAAGCGGCAGACAGCCTGTTTTCCGGCGTGGACGGCATCCTGGTCCCCGGCGGCTTCGGCAACCGTGGCATCGAGGGAAAGATTCTGGCCGCCCAATACGCCCGGGAGCACAACATCCCCTATCTGGGCCTGTGTCTGGGCATGCAGATCGCGGTGATCGAATTCGCCCGGCACGTGGCCGGCATGGAGGGAGCTAACTCCAGGGAATTCGACGAATACGCCCCCTACCGGGTCATCGACTTCATGCCCGGTCAGAACGATGAGATCGACAAGGGCGGCACCCTTCGCCTGGGCGCCTATCCCTGCCACATCAAGCCCGGCACCGTGATGGAAAAATGCTATGGCACACTGGAAATATCTGAGCGTCACCGGCATAGATATGAATTCAACAACGACTACCGCCAGCGCCTGGAGGATGCAGGCCTTGTGATCAGCGGCCTGTCCCCGGACGGCCGTCTGGTAGAGACCGTGGAGGTCGCCGGCCATCCCTTCTTCGTCGGCGTGCAGTATCATCCGGAGTTCAAGAGCCGTCCCAACCGGGCTCATCCCCTGTTCGTGGGCTTCGTCTCGGCCGCTCTGGACAATTCCCCTGAGCGAAAGGAGTAATTTCCATGTGTGGGATCGTCGGCTTCGTCGGCTCTGAGCCAGCCGCCCCCATCCTGCTGGACGGGCTGGAACGGCTGGAATACCGGGGTTATGACTCCGCAGGCGTGGCCGTCCTCTCCCCGGAGGGCCGGCTGCAGATCGAAAAGTGCAAGGGCCGTCTGGCCGTCCTCCGGCAGAAGCTGGAGGAGCAGCCTCCCATGACCGGCTGCGCAGGCATCGGCCACACCCGCTGGGCCACCCACGGGGAGCCGAACGACATAAACTCCCATCCCCATGTCAGCGAAAACGGAAGGGTGGCGATCGTTCACAACGGCATCATCGAAAACTATGTGGAGATCAAGGAATTTCTGCTCCACAAGGGCGTCCGCTTCCGCTCCGATACGGATTCGGAGGTGGTAGCCCAGCTGCTGGAATACTATTTCACCGCCGGGGCGGATATCATGGACGCGGTATATCAGGTGCTGGAGCGGATAGACGGCTCCTACGCCCTGGGCATTCTGTGCGCAGACGCGCCGGACCGCTTTATCGCCGCCCGGAAGGATGCCCCTCTGCTCCTGGGCTACGGGGACGGATGCAGCTTCATCGCCTCGGACGTGACGGCCATCATCCGCCACACCCGGGATGTGTCCTATATGGAGGACGGAGAGGTGGCCGTGCTGACAAAGGACGGCATCGCCGTCTATGACCGGCTGCGCCGCCCTATCGAGAAGGAGCACCATCTGGTGGACTGGGACGTTTCCGCCGCAGAAAAGGGTGGCTACGCCCACTTCATGCTCAAGGAGATCATGGAGCAGCCGGAGGCCGTCCGGCAGACCGTCGCCCCCCGGCTCCAGGGGGGACGGGTGGTTTTCGAGGAGCTTTCTCTCAGCCCTGCATATATCAAGGGCCTCTCCCGCATTTTCATCATCGCCTGCGGCTCCTCCTATCATGTGGGGATGTTGGGAAAATACAACCTGGAAAAGCTGATGCGCATCCCGGTGGAGGTCTGCCTGGCCTCCGAATTCCGATACAGCGACCCTCTTATCGGGCCGGACACTCTGGCCATCGTCATCAGCCAGTCCGGAGAGACCCTGGACACCATGGCCGCCCTGCGGGAGGCCAAAAAGCGGGGATCCCATATTCTGTCTATCGTGAACGTAGTCGGCAGCTCCATCGCCCGGGAGTCAGACGATGTGCTCTATACCTGGGCCGGACCGGAGATCGCCGTGGCCACCACCAAGGCCTACAGCACCCAGCTGGTGCTGCTGGATATGCTGGGCCTGTATATGGCGGACATTCTGGGCCGTGTCCCGGCGGAGGAATACGCCGCCATCGTCACGGCGCTGGAGGCTCTGCCTGATAAGATGGGCGCCGTCCTTTCGGATGTGGAGAGCTATCAATACCTGGCCTCCCAATACTTCAATCACGACTGCGTGTTTTACATCGGCCGGAACCTGGATTACGCTCTGGGCCTGGAGGGCTCCCTGAAGCTGAAGGAGATCTCCTATATCCATTCGGAGTCCTACGCCGCTGGGGAGCTGAAGCACGGCACCATCTCCCTCATCGAGACGGGCACCCTGGTGGTGGCTCTGGCCACCTACGCTCCGCTTTTCGATAAGGCCGTATCCAACATCGTGGAGGTGAAGGCCCGGGGCGCGGATGTGGTAGCTCTGACCACCGAAAGTCAGCGGGACAGGATGGAGAAGATCGCCCCCAACGTCCTTACCATCCCGGACACTCACCCGATTCTTCAGCCCAGTCTGGGGGTCATCCCCCTCCAGCTTTTCGCCTACTACATCGCCCTGCAGCGGGGTTGCGACATCGACAAACCCAAAAACCTGGCAAAATCTGTCACCGTGGAGTGAATATCATATTATGAAAAAAGAAATTTATGAAAATCCCCTGTGCGCCCGGTACGCCTCCCGCACCATGCAGCACATCTTCTCCCCCGACTTCAAGTTCTCCACCTGGCGCCGCCTATGGATTGCCCTGGCGGAGAGCGAGCAGGAGCTGGGCCTGCCCATCACAGATGAGCAGATAGAGGAAATGAAGGCCCATGTGGACGACATCGACTACGACAAGGCCGCGGAGTATGAAAGCCGCCTGCGCCATGACGTAATGGCCCACATCCGCACCTATGGGGACCTGTGCCCCAAGGCAAAGCCCATCATCCATCTGGGCGCCACCTCCTGCTATGTGGGGGACAACACGGATATCATCCAGCTCCGGGAGGGGCTTATCCAGATCCGGAAGCTGCTGGTGAACGCCATCGACGCCCTGGCTGCCTTCGCCCGGACAAACAAGGACGTCCCCACCCTGGCCTATACCCATTATCAGGCCGCCCAGCCCACCACCGTGGGAAAGCGGGCCTGCCTGTGGCTCCAGGATCTGCTGATGGACCTGGACCGGCTGGAATTTGAGCTCGATCACCTGCGGCTGCTGGGCTGCAAGGGCACCACCGGCACCGGGGCCAGCTTTCTGGAGCTTTTCGGCGGCGACGGGAACAAGGTCGTAGCCCTGGAGGAGAAGATCGCCGCAAAAATGGGCTTTTCCGCCTGCATGCCCGTATCCGGTCAGACCTATTCCCGCAAGGTGGACGCTTATGTGCTGAACGTTCTGGCGGATATCGCCCAGAGCATGTGCAAAATGGCCACCGATCTGCGGCTGCTGGCCCATATGAAGGAATTCGACGAGCCCTTTGAGGCCGAGCAGGTCGGCTCCTCCGCCATGGCCTATAAGCGCAATCCCATGCGTTGTGAGCGGGTATGCTCCCTGTCCCGGTATGTGATAAACGCCGTGCGGAACACGGCGGACACCGCCTCCTCCCAGTGGCTGGAGCGGACGCTGGACGATTCCGCCAACCGGCGGATAACCCTGCCGGAGGCGTTCCTTGCCACGGACGGGGCTCTGACCCTGATCATCAATGTCATCCGGGGCGGCCGGATATATCCCAAGGTAATGGAAAAGCACCTGAACGAGGAAATGCCCTTCATGGCTACGGAGAACATCCTGATGCACGCTGTCACCCAGGGGGGCGACCGGCAGGAGCTGCACGAGGCCATCCGCCAGCACTCCCAGGCCGCCGCCGCCAAGGTAAAGCTGGAGGGCGGCGAGAACGACCTGCTGGAGCGGCTGTTGGCCGACCCGGCCTTCCACCTGACCCGGGAGGATCTGGAGACCGTGCTGGACGTGCGGAAATTCGTGGGCCTGGCCCCGGAGCAGGCCCAGGCCTTCCTCGACCAATACGCAGAGCCCGTTCTGAGGCGCTATGCCGATGACCTGGGCATCCAGGCCACCACCAATGTGTAAATTTTTTCCCACACGGGAAATTTTATAAGGAGAGACACACAAAATGATTACAGCAGTCGTCGGAATCAACTGGGGCGATGAGGGCAAGGGCCGCATGGTGGACCTGCTCAGCAGCCAGTATGACATCGTATCCCGCTACCAGGGCGGCAACAACGCCGGCCATACCGTAGTCAATGAGCGGGGCAAATTCATTTTGAATCTGCTGCCCTCCGGCATCCTGCGGCCGGAGACCGTGAACGTCATGGGCCCCGGCATGGTCATCGACCTGGAGCACCTGGCCGGGGAGACCGCCTCCCTGCGGGAAAAGGGGGTGGAGGTCGGCCCCGATAACCTGAAGATCAGCGACCGGGCCACCATTTGCCTGCCCTATCACAAGCTGCTGGACGGTCTGGAGGAAGACCGCATGGGGGACAAAAAGCAGGGCTCTACCCGCCGGGGCATCGGCCCGGTGTATTCCGACAAATACATGCGCAAGTCCGTCCGCGTGGGCGACCTGCTGTTCCCGGAGATTTTGAAGGAGCGGCTGGGGGACATCGTGGAATGGAAGAACCTGACCGTGGCCGGAGGCTATGGTCACGAGCCTCTCAGCGCCACTGAGCTTTACGACTGGCTGATGCGTTACGGCGAGCCGATCGTGGATAATATCTGCAACACAACGGACTATCTGACCCGGGCGGACGAGGCGGGTAAGTCTATCCTGCTGGAGGCCCAGCTGGGCGCCCTGCGGGATCTGGACTTCGGTATCTTCCCCTATACCTCCTCCTCCTGCACGCTGGCGGCCTATGCGCCCCTGGGGGCGGGCATCCCGGCCAAGCGGCTGGACAATATCGTGGGCATCATGAAGGCCTATTCCTCCTGCGTGGGCGGCGGCCCCTTCGTGTGCGAATTCTTCGGCGACCAGGCCTATGAGCTGCGGGAGGCCGGCGGCGAATACGGCGCGGCCACCGGACGGCCCCGCCGGGTAGGCGGCTTCGACGTGCCCGCCTCCCGCTACGGCGTGCAGCTCCAGGGCGCTACAGAGCTTGCCCTGACAAAGCTGGACGTGCTGTCCGGACTGGAAAAGATCCCCGTCTGCACCGCCTATGAGCTGGACGGCCAGCGCATCGACGCCTTCCCCCTGGAGCCGGTGCTGGAAAAATGCACCCCTGTCTATGAATATATGGAGGGCTTCTCCGGGGATATCACCGGCTGCCGGAACTTCTCCGATCTGCCCATGGCGGCCCAGAAATACGTCCGCTACCTGGAGGAGGCCGTAGGCTGCAAGATCGGCTACGTCTCCGTTGGCGCGGACAGAGATCAGTACATCCGTATGAGCTGATATAACCGCTCTTACAACAAATCAAATCCATAACGCAAGGAGGAAACTGCAATGCGGGACTATGAAAAGGAATTTGAAAGCCGGATATCCTTTGTAAAGGATCTGCTGGCAAAAAGCGGTGCAAAGGGCATCGTTTACGGCAACAGCGGCGGCAAGGACTCCGCCCTCGTGGGCATCATCTGTAAGGCCGCCTGCGATAATACGGTGGGCATCCTTATGCCCTGCGTATCCCAGCGCAATTTCAGCATCGACCTGGCCGACGGCAAGGAGGTCGCTGAAAAATTCAACATCGAGACCCGCATGGTAGATCTGACTCCCCTGCGTGAGCAGGCGGTGAAAAGCCTGGAGACCATCACCGATCTGACCCCCGCCGCCATCGCCAACATTGCCCCCCGCCTGCGCATGACCACCCTCTATGCCGTGGCCGGGGCAGAGGGCCGCCTGGTGGCCGGCACCGGCAACGCCAGCGAGGCATATATGGGCTACTTCACCAAATGGGGGGACGGAGCCTACGACTTCAACCCCATCGCCGACCTGACCGTTACGGAGATCTTTGAATTTCTGGCCTATCTGGACGCGCCTATGTCCGTGCGGACAAAGGCCCCCTCCGCCGGTCTTTTCGAGGGCCAGACGGACGAGAGCGAAATGGGCATCTCCTACGCTAAAATAGACCAGTATCTCCTGACCGGCACGGCCACGGAGGAGGACAAAAAGATACTCGACCGCTTCCACAATGCCAGCGAGCACA
Source organism: Oscillospiraceae bacterium (assembly GCA_021203045.1). GTDB lineage: Bacteria > Bacillota > Clostridia > Oscillospirales > Oscillospiraceae > CAJOIG01. The sequence goes on from JAJQBY010000118.1 coordinate 18,628, forward strand.
AGCGCGTCCCCCAGGTTGTATACGGCGCATGAGCATGACGGAGATCACCGCCGCCCGGATAACGGATACCGTGGAGCGGCTGTATGTAGAGGCCTGCCTCCATCTGCCGGAGCCTGTGAAGCAGCGACTGTATGACTTTGGAAACCCCTATATCATCGAAAATTTTGAGAAAAACGGCATCATCCCCCTGTGCCAGGATACAGGGCTTGCCGCCGTGTATCTGGAGGTCGGCCAGGAGGTACACATCTCCGGCTCCATCCAGAGCTCGGTGGACGAGGGCGTCCGCCGCGCGGTGAAGGTCGGATACCTGCGGGCCTCCATCGTCTCCGACCCTCTGCGGCGAGAAAACACGGGAGACAACACCCCCGCCCTGGTATATATGGACCTGGTGCCGGGGAACACCCTGAAGATCACCGTGGCCCCCCGGGGCTTCGGATGCGAAAACAAGGCCCGGGTCTCCATGCTGGCTCCGGCGGACGGACTGGAGGGCGTGAAGCGCTTCGTGCTGGAAACCGCCCGCCTGGCCGTGCCGGACGCCTGCCCCCCGGTGATGATCGGCGTCGGCATCGGTGCCAGCTTCGACCGGGTAGCCTATCTATCCAAAAAGGCTGTGCTGCGCATGGAGCCGAACCCCGACCCCTATTATGCCGCCCTGGAGCAGGAGCTTTACGAGCAGGTGAAGAAATTCTCCATCGGCGTGAACATCATCCAGGCTCCCACTCATATCGCCGGTCTGCCCTGCGCTGTCAGCGTAGGGTGCCACAGCCTGCGCTACGCATCGGAGGTGCTGCAATGACCGCTCCTGTTCAAATCCAAACGCCCCTGACCCCGGAGGCGGTCAAGAACCTTCACGCAGGGGATGAGGTGCGCATCACCGGCACCATATACACCGCCCGGGACGCCGCCCATAAAAAGCTGTGCCAGCTTCTGGACGAGGGGGCTCCCCCGCCCTTCGACATAAGAGACCAGATCATCTTCTACACCGGCCCCCCCCCGGCCCCGCCGGGATATCCCATCGGCTCCTGCGGCCCCACCACCTCCTATCGGATGGATCGGTATACCCCAAGGCTCCTGCGCCTTGGCCTGCGGGGCATGATCGGCAAGGGCCGCCGGGGCCAGCCGGTTATAGACGCCATCGTGGAAAACACCGCCGTGTATTTCTCCGCCGAGGGCGGCTGCGGCGCGCTGCTGGCCCGGTATATCCTGGAAAGCGAGCTCGTGGCCTTCCCCGAGCTCGGCACCGAGGCCATCCGCCGTCTGAAGGTGGAAAATTTCCCGGTCAGCGTCTTTTGCGACTGCGGCGGCAATATTTATTCGCCGTATCTGTAAAAATGAGGAAGCGGATTTACGCCATTGTTGAATCGGCAGAGAACGGAGACAGGTTAAGCGCGGCCTACGACTACGTCATGATGGCGGTCATCGTTGCCAGTCTTATCCCCCTTGCCTTCAAGGGGACGACCGGCCTTTTGTCAGCGGTCGAACGCATAGCAACCGCCATTTTCATTTTGGACTACCTGCTTCGCCTTGCGACAGCCGATCTCAAGCTGAAAAAGGGAGGTCTCTCTTTCGTTCTGTACCCCTTTACCCCGCTGGCCATTATCGATCTGCTGTGCATTCTGCCGTCCTTTAACCTTTTAAGCGCCGGTTTTCGTCTTCTGAAGATCATCCGTCTCTTTCGGGCGTTCCGGGTATTTCGCGTTTTTAAATTATTTCGATATTCAAAAAGTCTCCGAATCATCCTCAAGGTGATAGCAAGCCAGAAAGCGCCGCTTGTATCCGTTGGCGTTTTGGCTGTCGGATATGTTTTAATAGCGGCGCTGGTTATTTTTAACGTGGAGCCGGACACATTCGGCACATTTTTCGATGCCGTATACTGGGCCACGGTCAGCCTCACCACGGTGGGGTACGGCGATATATACCCGGTATCTGTCGCCGGGCGGATCGTTACCATGCTATCGTCCTTTGTGGGCATTGCTATCGTCGCCCTGCCATCCGGCATTATCACCGCAGGATACATGACGGAGATCAACCACCGATCAGAGGATAAAACCCCATCAGAGCAGCCCTGAGACAAACAGGCTGTAATCACACAAACGGAGGAAATATCTTTGGATTACCTACAGCGCTCTCTGGAGGAGCATTATAAGTGGCGGGGCAAGCTGACGACCCAGCCTAAAATGCGAGTGGACAGTGCCGACGCGCTCTCGCTGGCCTATACGCCGGGCGTGGCCGCTCCCTGCCTGGAGATCCAGAAGGACCCGGCCAAAAGCTATGAACTGACGGGCCGGTGGAACACCGTCGCCGTGGTGACGGACGGCACCGCCGTCCTGGGGCTGGGCGATATCGGTCCAGAGGCGGGTATGCCCGTCATGGAGGGCAAGTGCGTTCTGTTCAAGGAATTCGGCGGCGTGGACGCCGTGCCCCTGTGCATCCGTTCCAAGGAGCCGGACGATATCGTGAACACCGTGGCCCTCCTGGCAGGGAGCTTCGGGGGCATCAATCTGGAGGACATCTCCGCCCCCCGCTGCTTTGAGATAGAGCGGCGCCTGAAGGAGCTCTGCGACATCCCCATCTTCCATGACGATCAGCATGGCACTGCCATCATTGCCCTGGCCGGTATGCTCAACGCCCTGAAGGTGGTAGGAAAAGCCCTGCCCGACGCGCGCATCGTCATAAACGGCGCAGGCGCGGCGGGAACGGCCATCGCCCGGCTGCTGGTATCCGCCGGGGCCGGGGACGTGATCGTCTGCGACCGCAAGGGCCCTATCGCCGCCGGCCGAGATGGGCTGAACCCCGCCAAGGCGGATCTGGCAAAAATCACCAACAAGACCGGCCTGACCGGCACGCTGGCGGACGCCCTGCAGGGCGCGGACGCCTTCATCGGCGTATCCTCTCCCGGGGTGGTCACCGGGGAGATGGTACGCTCCATGGCGAGAGACGCCATTATTTTCGCCTGCGCCAACCCCACGCCGGAGATATTCCCCGATGAGGCCAAGGCCAACGGGGCCGCGGTGGCCGCCACGGGCCGGAGCGATCTGCCGAACCAACTCAATAACGTGCTGGCCTTCCCCGGCGTCTTCCGGGGCGCACTGGATGTGCGGGCTTCGGACATAAACGACGCCATGAAGGAGGCCGCCGCCTATGCCCTGGCCGGTCTGGTCAGCGAGGCGGAGCTGAACGCCGAATACATCATCCCCCGCCCCTTCGACCCCCGGGTGAAGGACGCCATCGCCGCCGCCGTGGCCCAGGCCGCCCGCGATACCGGCGTGGCACGGATATGATTGTTCGGTTTGGTGTTAAGCAATAAAAAAGGCAGCCATTCGAGATGACTGCCCTTTTTTATTTGGTTTTATTTTTTCCGCCTCAGCCGGCATCCTCGAGAATCGTACCGTCGGCGCTGCGGGAGAAGTGGGACAGGAAATCCCATGCGATGGAGGCATACAGATCGGAGACACAGTGCCCAGCGCCGATCATGGAAACCAGCTCAAAGACCGGGTTCTCGTAATCATCCGTGTAGAAATAGTTCAGCTCATAGGTGAACCCCTTATTCTCGACGGTCTCGGTCTCATCGCCCACATACCCCCAAATGTTGAGGGAATAATCAGGATCGGTGAGAGTTACCCCGTTGTAGGCCGCCATGGACTCGATGGGCGTGTCGGACATCCCGGCAAAATAGGTGTTTCCTGCCTCGTCCTCCGCGACGTTATTGGGGTCCTCGCTGCCGCAAATGAAGATCGTGGGCAGATCGAGCACATCGCCATCGGCCAGATACGAAGAAATATCAGACGTGCCCGCCATAGGCGCGATAGCGGCAAACACGCCGGCGTTGGCATAGCCCACCAGCATCGTATTCGCGCCTCCCATGGAGAAGCCGGAGAGATAAATGCGGCTGGCGTCCACGTTGTAATTCTCCTGCATATACTCTACCATATACATGACCGCGTCACAGTTGGCCTCAGCGTCTCCGGTATTGCCGGGGTAGTCTATGGAGATCAGCAGGAAGCCCTCCTCGGCAGCCACATTCGCCCAGCCCGATCCGTTCACAGAATACAGGGGATCCTCCGACATGCCATGCAGAACGACAACAAGCGGCACGGCCTCCTCTCCCGTGTAGGAATCGGGAATAAATGTATAGTAATGATACTCAACGTCGTTGCTGGTATAGTAGTCCTTTGTGACGGTCAGGCCAAGCTCATCAAAGTTCGGCCAGGTCAGCAGCGTCCACTCGCCCATGACCATGGTATCCGTAACAACATTTTCCGTCAGACTGAAGCGGGTCCGCTGGGACAGGAAATCCGCCCAGGCCTCGGCGATCACATCGGCGTCAAAGGAGTCGGAGCCCTCGGCCACAACGACCTGTTTTTCAGTATAGGAGGAATTCGTATAGATATTATCCTCCTCAGTATCTGTCTCATTTGCGGCCTTCCAGTATTCAACGGCAGTATCACTGGCGTTCACTAGATACGCCGGCACGGCATAGCCTATGTCAAGCTCCTCGTCGATCTCGCCGCCAAAGGTCAAGATTCCGGCGATGCGGCCCGCATTCTGAGACAGGTAATTGTTTACAAATGTAGCGCCATCGCCTTCGGCAAGGATATATTGGAGATTATTATACACACAGCGATCATATTCACCGGTGGTATCAGAAACGATCTTTCCTCCAGCCAAATAGATCTGCGCAGTGTAGTACACGTTTATATCCTCTTCCGTGTAGTATTCTCCGTTCAACGGCAGAGGGATTATGATATAGCCCGGCGCAGACTCCGCAATATCAATAAGTCCCATGCTCTCCAGCAGCGCATATGCCTCCTCCTCCGACTGGGGGATCGTGTCAGGATATACAAAGTATACCGCATTGAGCAAGCCGGACATTACATCAAAATCGTACGGTTCTGAGGGCGAATACAGGTAAAAAGCATTATGCTCGGTGTTATATTCGCTGTCCGTTACGACCACATCCGTGAGCAGCTCGAAGGACGCCCCCTCAGGCAGTCCGGACTCCCCGCTCGCTTCCCCGCTGGCCTCGTCTGACCCCTGGGCGAAGCCGGAGGATGTCAGCCCTAACGAGAGCATCATCGCTACTGCCAATAAAACTGAGCAGAACCGTTTGAATTTCATGGATTTTCCTCCTGTATTGCGTTATAATTAACCAGGTTCTATAGAATAAAGTATAATATACAGTCTCTTACCTGTCCAACAGGTTTTCTTCTGGAATCACAGGAAAAATACGATGTTCCCATGCCTATGGAGATACGCTATGAACTTCACACAGCTCGAATACTTTCTGACCATCGCACAGACCGGCAGTATCACAGCGGCCGCCAGGCAGCTGTTTATATCCCAGCAGACCTTGAGCGAATCCCTCCGCCGGCTGGAGGACGAGCTGGGCGTCACTCTGATACACCGCACAAGACCTATCGCCTTGACGGAGGCCGGGCAGTGCGTGGCCGATGGAGCCAGAGACATCCTTGCCCGAAAAGTCCAAATGCTTCAGCAGCTGGAAACCTCAACCGACAATGACGGTCTTGTCATTTACGTCGCCCCGACAGCGTCTCCGCCCTTTCTCACCAAGCTTTTGCTTTCCTTCGGGCAAAGCTGCCCGACCGTCAAGGCCAGCGTGCAGGTTCTTGACGAGACAAGTCTGCTCAGCACCGGCGTCTGTTTTTCCCTTACCTTTGCCGAGCTGGACAAACGCCTCAGCTGGTATCCTGTCCTGCGTGATAACTATGCGGTTTTAATCAGACCGGAGCTGCTGGACAAGCGCTTTGGCCCGAATGCCGATGCACTTCGTCAGGGGCTGCGGGAAACCGGCGACCTGGCCCTGCTCCGGACAATGCCGTTTGCCATTCCCGCATCTCCGCCCAGCCATCCTGACCCCACCGTTGATGCGCTACAAAGAGCTGGCATTGACAGCGCGTCCATCCAGCGGATACAGCAGCCCCATCTGGTGCATGTCCTGTGTGAGTCCGGCGCCGCTGCCGCCATAGCCCCGCTGAGCAGCCTGTATTTCGGATTTGAACGCCAGATAGCCGATGGCAGCCTGGAGCTGTTTCCCCTGGCGGAGCGGTATGGGTCCTACCTTCTCCACATCGGATGCCGAAAGCACTGCAAGCCGCAAAGCATAGAACAACAGTTTATCCGCTTCACGCAGGAGTTTATGGAACGTGAGATCATGCAGCGCAAATGAAAAAAACAGGAGCGATCCAACCGGGTCGCTCCTGCTTTTATATCGTTTCTATAATAGATATTTTACTCTGCGTTGGCGGCCATGCTCAGCCGGTCATGGATGAAGTCCTGCACATTTTCCCGCGTGATATCCAGCGCCACGGCAAGCTCGCCGAAAAGAAGGTTTTCCGCCCGCTCCATATAGCGCCGATCCACCGCGCCGAATTTCAGCTTGGCCTGCTCCCGCTCCGCCTTTTTGCGATAGGTGGACATGGTCAACCGCAGAAGATCCAGGCAGTCATGACTCTCCAGCTCGGATTTATAGTGGTTTTCCAGCTGCTGCAGGTTCTGATTGTTATACGCCTCCGCCTGGATGGTGGGTATCTGATCGATCAGTCTCATAGCCTCCTCCCGGCTGATGACCGGGCGGGTAAAGACCTTGTCGTTATCCACCGGCGTGGTGATGGTACCAGTCTGATATAACGGGGTCAGCACATAATACAATCTCTCCGGGGCCGTTCTGCTGGCCCGCTTCGGCACGATTTCCGTCACCCGGCACACGCCGGTCCCCCCATATAAAATCAGATCGCCCACCTTATACAAAGTTCTACACTCCCTCAAAAAAATTCGGATACTGCACCCATCTGAAAAAAACGAGTGCAGTTCCCCCTTGCATACACATTATAGCACTTTTTTACGGAAGATGTAAGTATTTTTTTCGTTTTTTTATCGCTTTTTTATAAAAAATTATGACACAAGCCCGGCCACAGAGGGCCGGGCCTGTTCATTTGTCAGGTCATGAGAGCGGCATCAGCCCTCGGCCTTCGCAGCGTCCCGCTTGTTCAGCGTGCGCTGAATGATGATCATGAGCACCACGGGGATCAGTGCTGTCACAGCGCCCATGATGAAGGTGGAGGTGACGTTTTCCACGGTGGCCTTCAGAATGTTGTTGGACACCCAGTTGAAGAAGATGGAGCTGAAGCCAAGAGCCAGCATGGCTACGCCGTAGTTGGTGCCGGAATGCTTCGCACCGAACAGATCGGTGCAGAGAGCAGCGTTCAGGGCAGAGGGTCCGCCATAGGCGAAGGCAATGACCGCGATGGTGGCAAAGTAGCCATAGCCGGTGATGAAGGTCATCAGCACGGCGCCTGCAAAGGTCAGGGCGCACAGGATATACATGGTCTTGGCGCGGCCCAGCTTATCGCTCAGGGTAGACATGATGATACGCCCCAGGGCGTTGGTGATGCCGGTAAAGGACACACAGGCGATAGCTGCGCTCTCCGCCAGGCCACGGGCCATACCCAGATCCTTTATCAGCGGTACGCAGAGGTTCCAGGTCCCGTTGATAAAGAAGATGGAGAAGAACAGGCACCAGAATGCAGGCTGCTTCATGGACTGACCCAGGGTGTAGTTCTCCCCGCCGGAAACCGCCTTCTCCGGCAGGTTCAGGCTCTTTATGTATTCCTCACCGGGCAGGCTGACGAAAGAGCTGGCGATAAGTCCCAGCACCAGGAACACACCGGCCAGGATCAGGAACACCGGCATGAAGTTCACAACGCCATCTGTGGTGAATACGTTCATCAGAGCGTTGGACAGGGGCGTGAACACCACCGTAGACAGGCCGAAGGCCCCGCAGGCCAGGCCGGAGGCCAGGCCCCGGCGATGAGGCAGCCACTTCTGGATGCAGCTGATGCAGGCGCCGTAGGCGAAGCCGGAGCCCAGGCCGCCCATGACGGCATAGGTCACATAGATGAGAGAGATGGTCTTTTCCGTCAGAAACGCGGTCAGACCAACGCCCAGGGAGAACAGGATGACGCCCAGGAAGCAGGTCAGCCCGGGTCCCTTCTTGTCGTTGATAAAGCCGCCGATCAGGTTGCCGAACACAAAGGCAAAGATCATATACGAGGAGACCATCCCCGCAGCGGAGGCGTTCCAGTTGAACGCAGTGACGATGGGCGTTTTGAACACGCTCCACAAATACAGGATGCCCACGCAGAGCTGCACGACCAGTGCGCCGATGATAGCGGGCAGCGGCTTATTATTGCTTTTCTTCATGCTTCCTCCAAAAAAATATGCCCTTCCGCAGAAGAGACTAAAATCATACATATATAATATTCCTATTTTCCCTGTCTGTCAACGCCTGACCTTGATATTATCCCAAGGTTTTTTGCCAGAAATGCAAAACCGGGCGGTCAAGGCCCCCGCCCGGCTCTCCGGCCTGCCGTTATCGTGATATCCCCCGGTCTCTAATGGACAGTACATCTGCGCGCAGCACCGCCATCTCCTCCGGGGTCTCCTTCATCCCGGACTGGAGCCAGCCCCGGATGATGTTCACAAACGCCCCCTCAAAGGCCAGGTTTCGATAATGCTCCCCCGTGCTTTGAGACGGACCGTCCCATTCAGTCAAGGACGGCTGAGACAGCACCGTTCCCATGGGCATTTGTATGAGCAGCAGATTATTCGCCAGTCTCCTATTTCCCCATAGCTTCTGAAAAAAGCCAGATACTGGTCATACGCCCCACCCCGGAGGGCGGCCCGGAGCAATCCGCTGATGTCCTGGGCTACTCCGTCCGCAATTTCGGCCAGCAGCTCCTCCTTGGTAGCGTAATTCCGGTAAAACGTGGCCCGGGACACCCCGGCCCGGCCGACCAGCTCCGTGACGGATATTTTTTGTATATCCTTCTCGCTGAGCAGATGGATAAGCGCCATTCGCAGGCATTCCCTGGATATGCGGTTGGATTCCTCCCCGGACAGGCGCTGTATCCTGCGCTTTTCCAGCTCTGTTTTTTCTCCCGGCATAACATATACTCCCTATTATGTATCTATGATACAAATTCATTTTAATTGTCTATTTTCAGTTGTTTCCTATAGATTTTTCCTTTTCCATGTGCTACTATTGTCCGCAGAGACATTTGTCTCACCGATTCAATCGTATCACCTTCGGCGGCAAATGTCAACCAAAAGCGAATCTGCGGCCTATATCATGGGCGGAAAGGTGTCTTTTTTATGAAAACGATCAAGGAAAATTCCAGCAGCCTGCTTGTCAGCGTGGTGGAAATTATCGTGGGCATACTGCTCTTTATCAATCCCACTGCGTTCACCTCCGGCATCATCGTCCTGGGCGGCATCGTTCTGGTGGTGATGGGCGCCATCAACATCATCGCTCACCTGCGTCAGCCGGCGGAGCTGGCCATACACGAGCGGCGGCTGACCGTGGGCCTGGTGGAAATCGCCGTCGGCCTGTTCTTCATCATCCGCCCGAGCTGGCTCACCGCCGTTTTCCCGGCAGTGACCATTATCTACGGCATCGTCATGCTGGTGATGGGCTTTGTGAAGGCGCAGTATACCGTTGACCTGCTCCGGCTGAAGCAGCCCCAGTGGTTCATGGCGCTGATCAGCACGGTCATCTCCATCGTGGCCGCCATCGTCATTCTCAGTCATCCCCTCTCCACCACCGCGTTCCTGTGGAACTTCACCGCCATTATGTTGATCGTAGAGGCTGTGCTCGATATCGTCACCGTGTTCTTCAAGGGCGGCAGGAAGGCCGGGGATGAAGCCCCGGAGCAGTAAGACCGGCCGTTCCGTCAGGTGATTTAACACAATGAAACAGGTCAAACACCCTTACATCAGACTCATGCTGGCGTTCTTCGGAGCGGCAGCATTGAGTATATCGTTCTATTTTATTCTGTCAAACGCCGCCTCCATCGGTGCCGGTCTGAACGTCCTTAAGGGCGTTCTGGCCCCCTTTATCATCGGCGCGGTCATCGCCTATCTTCTCAAGCCGGTTTGTAATTTTTTCGAGCGAAAGCTCTCCGACCTGCGGCGGAACAAGGGAAAGGCACCGGGCAAGGGTGTTGAGGCACTGAGCATCGTTCTCTCTCTGGTGTCGGCACTGGCGGTCATCTGCATTCTACTGGTGCTGGTGCTACCCACGCTGGTGGAAAGCATCCAGTCCCTGCTCCTGCAAATACCCGATGCTCTCCAGCGCCTGACAAATTGGCTGCTCCAGCTGGCCGGAAACAACGAGACGCTATACAATTATATTACCAATCTTTCAGAAAGCGCCGCCCAGTCCATCCCCGAATGGCTGACCGATACGCTGCTCCCGGCGCTGGAGACGCTGATCGGCAGCGTCTTCACCGGCGTGTCCTCTGTTATTACCCTGGCAAAAAACATTCTGGTGGGCGTGATCGCCGCCGTGTATATCCTGGGGAACCGCAAACGGTTCGCAGTCCAGGCAAAAAAACTGAGCTACAGCGTTCTGGGTGGCAAGTGGTCCCGCCGGCTGACGAACGAGGTCCGCTACGCCGACCGGGTGTTCGGCGGCTTTATCACCGGTCGGGTAATCGATTCCCTTATCATCGGCCTGATCTGCTTTGCGGGAACGCTGATCTTCCGGATGCCCTATGGCGTGCTGGTCAGCGTCATCGTGGGCGTGACAAACATCATCCCCTTTTTCGGTCCCTTCATCGGAGGCATCCCCTCCTTCCTGCTGATTTTGATGACAGCTCCTGCAAAGGCCGTGATCTTCCTGATCTTCATCGTAGTATTGCAGCAGTTTGACGGCAACTTCCTGGGACCGAAGATTCTGGGGAATGTGACCGGGCTGTCCGGCTTCTGGGTGCTGTTTTCCATCATGGTGTTCGGCGGGCTGTTCGGCTTTCCGGGAATGCTGCTGGGGGTGCCGGTGTTCGCGGTGATCTATGACATCATCCGCAAGCTGGTGAACAAGGGCGTCGCCCGGCGCTCCGCCAAGGAAGCCCCGGCGGAGACCGTGGTCTGTGAAAATAATGAGATCGAAGGAGAGAAACCATGACACAGCATATCACCCTATCCCCTGCGGCCCTGAAGCCTCTGCGGCGCATCGACCCTATGTTGATGAGCTATAACATCGAGTTTGCGGAGGTTACCGGCGGGACATTCTGGAAGGCCTACACCCCGGGGCAGATTGCCGGGACGGAGCCCTTTTATATAGAGCCGTCTCAGAACGGGATTGAGGCTATGTACAAGGACCTGATGCAGGTCTATCCCCCCATCGCCCTGCGAAACGAACGGCTCATCGCCCTGACGAAGGCCCTGGGTCCTGCCTGGGTGCGGGTGTCCGGCACATGGGCCACCAAGACCTATTATGATTTTGACGGCGTCACCGGCGGCAAGGCCCCGGATGGGTATCTGAACGTACTTACAAAGGAGCAATGGCTGGGAGTACTGGATTTCGTAAAGGCCACCGGCACGAAGCTGATGATCTCCCTGGCCAACTGCCCCGGCCTCCACAGTGCTCACCAGCCATGGCATCCCGCCGAGGCGGAGAAGATATTCTCTCTCAGCCGGGACTACGGTGTTCCCATCGCAGCGGCGGAGTTCGCCAACGAGCCGAATATGATGGAGGGCACCGGCTTTCCCAAGGGCTATACCCCTGCCGATTACCGCCGGGATCAGGATTTGTTTTTCCGCTGGGTGCGGGCCAATTATCCGGACTGTCTGTGCATCGGCCCCAGCTCCACCGGCGGGGACAGCGTCACCGTCGGTCGCTTAGACATCTCCGGCAAGGTTGGCGGCATCGAGCAGCTTATGCCTGACATATGCGGGTGCGATGCCCTGCTGGAGGGAACCACAGAGCCGCTGGATGTTTTCAGCTACCACTATTATAACGGTGCCTCTGACCGGCTGGCCTCCCTCCTGCCGGAGGGCCACTGGCAGCCGGAGGAGGCCACCGGTGAGGCGTATCTGGACACGGCGATGGCCTTCGCCCGCACCTATGTCCCCTTCCGGGATAAATACTGCCCCGGCGGGGCCATGTGGGTCACAGAGTCCGGAGACGCCGGCGGGGGCGGGGACACCTGGGCCTCCACCTATCTGGACGTATTCCGCACTCTCAACGAGCTGGGCGGCTTTGCCGCCATCACGGACGGGGTGATATTCCACAACACCCTGGCCTCCTCGGATTACGGGTTCCTGGCCCGGCAGTCCTTTGAGCCCCGGCCCAATTACTTCGCGGTGCTGCTGTGGAACCGGCTGATGGGGACCACCGTATACGACACCGGCGAGCCCATCCGGGAGGGCGCCCATGTCTACGCCCATTCCCGCCAGGACGGAAGGCCGGGAGCCGCCTATCTCATCATCAACAATTCCCGGACGGAGACCACCCAGGTCACGCTCCCCGTACCCGCGCAGCGCTATACCCTGGCCGGAGCAGACGGAGACCTGCGAGCCGCCGTCATGACACTGAACGGCCGTCCCCTGATTCTGGGCCGGGGCGACGCGCTCCCCGACCTCTCCCCTGCGCTCCAGCCCGCCGGTATCGCGGAGCTGGCCCCGGGGACCTGCACATTTCTGGTGATGTGAGCCGATACACCCGCAGGAAAAATCCATACAAAGCCGTCCGCGGTAGCTGATAAAAACAGCTGCCGCGGACTTTTTTACCGGAATAACAGAAAAATATCCCGCTCCCTGTCACGTTTTCCGGTTTTTCTGCGTTTATATAAGTAAATACGACCACACGGGAGATACAGCCATGAAAAAGCAGATCAGCATCCTTCTTATAACGGCGCTGCTGCTGATCGCGGCGGGCTGCCAGGCCACGCCGGAGACCAGCGCTGTTACCAGCAAGAACGACGGGGCCCTGGAGGCCGCCATCGAAGCATCCGCCGCGCCGGAGACTGAGACGGCGGAATCGGAAGATCAGGAGGAAACGCCGGTATCCTATACAGACAGCTTTACCAACTCGGACGGGACGATCACCTATACCATCGACCTACAGGATATCTCGCTCTCATCGGCAGCCGCTCCGGTCATTCAGGTGACGCCCCACACCATCACGGCGGAGGAAGCGGAGCAGACGGCGGAGCTCCTTTTCGGAGATGCGGAGCTATACGAATACTCCGCCGAGCGGAGCAAGACCGAGCTGGAGGAGGTCATTCTGGAGCTGAAGCAGTTTATCAGCGACTGGGACACGCTGGTGGAGTACTACGGCGGGGACGAAGCCACCGCCGCCATGGTCCAGGCGGATTACGAGGAACGCATCGCCAGATATGAGGAGCAGTACGCCTCCGCCTCGGACACTGTGGAAAAGCAGCCGTGCCAATGGACCTTTTACCCCAAATCCCATTATGTAGACGCCGGCTGGAGCCTGACAGACGCCGACGGCGAGGACACGTCAGAGCAGATTCTTGCCACAGTGGAGACCGGCGATCTCGCCTATATCTACTCTGTGACGAACCGCGACGCGGACGACTACCGCATCCACAGCATTTACGCCTATGTGAACGATCTGCTGGTATCCACCACGGAAAAATACAGCGCCCAGAAGCTGACCGACGAGGATGTGACCGACGCGCTGGAAGCGGCGGAAAACATCCTGGCCCAGCTCCCCTTCGGGGATTACATTGTGGACAGCTACATAGCGAGCGAGTTCACGGACCCCGACACAGGTCTTACCATGAACACCATCAGCGTCACCGCCTGCCCGGTGTATGAGGGCGTCCAGGTGACGCGCCAGACCCAGCTGGCAAGCATAAAATCCGACGACGCCTACGCCTCCAACTATTATTATGAGGATATTCAGATGCAGTTCAGCGGCGGTCGGCTGATCTACTTTGAATATTATTCCCCCATGGATGTTGTGAGCGTGGTGAATGAGAACGTGGAAACCCTGTCCTTTGAGGAGGCTGTGGCTGCCCTGACCGCCCAGCTGAAGCTGAATATTCTGACGGAGGAGGACATCGGAGAGCTCCCCGCCAGCGCGGAATATACCATCAGCGAGGTGGAGCTCGGCCTGGTGCGGACGCGGATAAAAAACAACGAGACGGACTTCTATCTTCTGCCCGCCTATACCTTCCGGGGAACCTATACCCTGTATGACGCGGACGGAAGCGTCATCATGAGCAGCGAGGATTTCAGCGGAGGCGCGGAGACTATTCTGGTCGTCAACGCCGTAGACGGCAGCATCATCGACACCACGCTGGGATACTGAACATTCTTGCAAGGATCCTATCTATGCGCTTTCTTGTCCGGAGCTTCCATATGGTGACAATAAGGACGCTTATAATTGTCCGATGAGTCAATTTATTAATGTTTAAATCGAATATTTTTTATGATTATTCATTTTATAAAAAGTCCCATTTCTGCCGATTTCTGGGTCAAATATGCAGAAATGATGCAGGACGGATTTATAATGCCAGACAATAGAATTCTTATTCCATACAGCAATTGTTGTCCTAACCGTTCCCAACAAATAAAATCAACCATCTGGAGGTACCGTTTATGGAAAAGAGATTTATTGCACTGGTCTTGCCAGGCACCTTGTTAGCAATGGCCACAGGTTGCCAAACCACGCCGGAGACCAGCGCGGTAACTAGCAAAAATAATGGTGCTCTTGAAAGTGCAATATATAGCGAAAGCAATACAGGTAACCAAGATGAAAAATCGGAGGATTTACAGGATTATACACTTTCCAGCGCAGATGGCACAGTGCGCTATACAATTTCACTTGACGATAATACGTCCTCAGATGCGCCTATGCCGGTTATACGAGTAACGCCTCATAGCATAACATCCGAGGAAGCGCGGACGGTTGCACAGCTGTTTTTTGGAAGCGAAGATGTTTATACCTATTCCGAGCAAATGAGTAAGTACGAGATCGAGGAAAAAATTTTATCACTGAAGCAGGCCATCAACGACAGAAGCACGCTGGTTTCTAAATACGGCGACGATGATGAATTAATTGACGCCGTCATTGCACAGTATAATTCCATGATTTCATATTATGAGCTTCAATACGAGTCAGCGCCGGAAACCGTGGAGAAAACATTATGCGATTGGACATTTCACCCTTTGTCCTACTATATGGATGAGGCTGGACTGGATACAAGCACAGAGGATTATATCGGCTACAATCAAACAGTGTATATACGAGCCCTGTCTCAAATAGATAATATTCAATATCAATTCTGGGCCTGTAATCGGGACGAAGCGGATTATCGGGTTCATTATTTAAATGTTTTCATGGATTATACAGGCGCAGATCGTGATTTGTACAGCACCGTCAAGCCAACAGACGAACAAATTGTACAGGTTTGCGAAAAAGCAGAAACAATCTTATCGCAACTGAATATGGGCCAATGGGAAATTGCTTCGTGCGAAGTAATGGAAAGTATGAATAGTGACGGAGAAACCGTATATCACATTTATATCATTGCCATGCCTGTTTATGAAGGGATCACGATGACTTACTTGGGTACTCTGATTGACCAGGACACATCGGATGCTTACATCTCCAACTATGACTATGAGGGAATCACATTTGATTATAGCGGCAGCAGCTTAATCTCCTTCCGATATGAAGGCATGCTGGACGTGGTGGAGGTTTTAAATGACGATACATCCGTGTTGTCCCTCACGGAGGCGGCAGAGCTATTTGAAGCCTATGCCTCCTATCTAAAGGCCGATACATATTCTTCAAGCGCCGCCAGTCTGGACGTAGATGTAAACCATGTGGAATTGGGGCTGGTAAGAATCCGCATACAAAACAATGAAACCGATTTTTATCTGGTGCCTACCTATACCTTTTATGGAACCACTATCTCTTATAACGAGGACGGCGATATATTGGCGGAAACAGAGGATGTCCAGCTCGCCGTCATCAACGCCGTAGACGGCAGCATCATCGACACCACGCTGGGGTACTGACCGGCAAGAGGAGGGATACAAGGTGAAAAACACAGTGCTTTCCTGCATACGCCAGGCCGTATGCTCCCGGCGGTTTCTGCTGGGAGCGGCGGCTGTGGCGGCGCTTGTGTTTTTCGCCTCCCTGGAAACGCTGCTGACTGACCTCCGCTCGGAGGAGCTGCTGGCCTATGGCGCTCATGGGAGCATGGTGGTCGGAGCGCTGGGGTCGGATACGCTCATCATCGCCCTGCCCATCGTGTGCGTGCTGCCCTATGCCTGCTCCTATGTGGAGGACATAAAGACCGGGTATGTGCGGCAGTACCTGAGCCGCACGTCCCGGCGGGCCTATCTTACGGGAAAGGCGGCGGGGTGCATCCTCAGCGGCGGCTTGGTGCTGGTGGCGGGGATATGGACAGCCTACGGGCTGTCCGCCCTGGCGCTTCTGCCCATGGAGGCGGCCCCGGAGGAGGGAGCCGCTGCGCCGGGCTATTTTATGCAGCTCGCGGGGATAAGCGGACGCTTTTTCCTGTCCGGCGGGCTGTGGGCCATGGTGGGCATGGCCCTCTCCGCCGGGATGGAGAGCCGGTATGTGGCCTATGCCGCACCGTTTATTTTATATTATGTACTTATTATATTGTATGAACGATATTTCGACTGGCTTTATGTGCTGTATCCCAAGGGCTGGCTGGCCCCTGGGGAGGAGTGGGTCACCGGCCCGTGGGGCGCGGCTCTGGTGATGGCGGAGCTCACGGCGACGGCGGCCCTGTGCTTTGCCGCAGCGGCGGAAAGGAGGCTTTCTGACCTATGAACGGGATACGGCAGATTTGGGCCGTGGCGGCCTATAACTTCCGGCAGTGGCGGAAAAATCCCCGCTTTTTCATCACCTTCGCCCTGGCGTTCATCCTGTGCTTTCTGCTGTCGGACAAGGCCGTCCGCTTCGCGGTGGAGCATGGGACGACCATGCAGCTTGCGGAGGCGTTCATCTGGACGTTCGGGGACAGCGACTCTATTCTTCTGGTGTCTCTGCTGCTGATCCTGCTGTTTACAGATATGCCCTTCCTATCCCCCGGCACGCCCTTTTTCCTCATGCGTATTGACCGGCGGAAATGGGTGGCGGGACAGCTTGTGTATACCATATCGGCCACCGGGCTGTTTCTCCTGTTCGTGCTGGGGTCTACCATATTGGTGTGCATCCGGCAGTCCTATGTGGGAAACGTATGGAGCGAGACGGCGGCCATTCTGGGCTATTCCAGGGCGGGAGAGGCTATCGCTCTGCCGTCGCTGGTAAAGACGCTGGAGATGTCCTTTCCCTATCGGTGTATGGTCACCATTTTCGGGCTTATGCTGTGCTATACCCTGGTGATGGTGCTGGTGATGCTGTTTTTTAACCTTCGCTGCGGCCACGGAGCGGGGATCGTCAGCGGCTTCGCCTTCACGGTATACGGCTTTCTGCTCAAGCCCGACACCATCGACGCGGTGTTTCAGCTCCCCGCGGCGCTGTATTACAAGGCAAACGTGGCGGTAGGATGGCTCTCGCCCTTGAATCACGCCACCTATCATATGCACAATTTCGGCTACGACCTGCTGCCCCGGATGTGGCAGTCCTTCGCCGTATTCGGCGGGCTGATCGTTCTGGGGGCGCTGGCCTCCCTGTGGGCGGTGAGAAAATATAATTTTGTCTTTACAGGAACGGAGGGATGAGCGTGGAAAGCGGCAATGCGGCGGTCAGCGTGCAGAACGTGTCCAAGAGCTTTGGAGACGCCAGGGTGCTGACGGAAGTATCCCATGATTTCCGGGCGGGGCAGATACACGGCATCGTGGGCAACAACGGCAGCGGCAAGACCGTGCTGATGAAGTGCATCTGCGGGTTCCTGCCGCCGGGAGAGGGATGCATCCTGGTGCGGGGCCGTCAGGTGGGCCGGGATATGGATTTCCCGCCGGACACCGGGGTCATTATCGAGACGCCGGGGTTTCTACCCAATCTCTCCGGGATAAAAAATCTGGAGCTGCTGGCCTCCCTTCAGCGGCGCGTAGGCCGGGAGGGCATCCGCCAGGCCATCGAGCGGGTGGGACTTGACCCGGATATGAAAAAGCCCGTGGGAAAGTATTCCCTGGGTATGCGCCAGCGGCTGGGTATCGCCCAGGCCATCATGGAAAATCCATCCCTGCTGATACTGGACGAGCCATTCAACGGCCTGGACAAGCACGGCGCGGCCCACATGCGGACGCTTATCAAGGAGCTGCGCGTCCAGGGCAAGACCATTCTGCTGGCAAGTCATAACCAGGTGGACATCGACGAGCTGTGCGACACCGTCTGCGAGATGGACGCGGGCGTGTTGACTGTGGTGAAGTGATGGAATACGCAGTGATACTGGAAAACGTGGTAACACCGGGACGGGACGGACGCGGCCAGCTCCGGGGAGCCAGCCTCTCCATCCCGCAGGGCCGGCGGGTGCAGATCTCCGGCGGGCAGGACGGGAGCGGCCAGACGCTTCTGGAGCTTATAGGCGGCCTTCAGCGTCCCGCGTCAGGCCGGGTGCTGGTGCTGGGACAGGATATGAACGACCTGAACGAACGGCAGACCGCTGCCTTTCGGGGCGGACATATAGGCTTCGTGTCCGGGCGGCCCGCCTTCTGGCCGGGAATGACCATGGCGGAGAACGTGGCCCTGCCCCTGCGGCTCCGGGGCCGGACGGAAGATGTGGGCGCGGCCCAGACATTGGAATCTGTAGGGATGGGGCATATCGCCTGGGCCTATCCCAAAAGCCTGTCGCAGACGGAAATGCGGTGCGCAGCTCTGGCGAGGGCCATGATCGCCGGGCCGGAGCTGCTGATACTGGACAGGGTTGCATCCGGCCTGAATCGCCGGGAGGCGGAACGATTCCGGGAGGCACTCCGGGCCGTGCTGACGGATAAAATAACGCCGCTGTCCCTGGATGAGGACGGCCCGGATGAGACAGATACCGACATGGCCTGCGCGCTCAGATACGGGAGGATAGAAAGATTATGAAACGGAAGAAAAATATACTCACGGCTATATTGCTCCTGCTGATTGCAGCGGCCCTGCTCCCCTTCGCCGTCCTGGCAGATGAGACGGAAGCTGATACGACAGAACCTACAGCGACAGCAGAGCCAACAGCGACAGTCGAACCAACTGCCACACCGGAGCCGACTGCCACAACAGCCCCAACGGAGACGCCGGAAGCAACTGCCACGGCGACTCCTACAGAAGTCCCGGAGTCCACAGCAGTCGTCACCTCCGGCGTCGTTACCCTGTCCATCGACGATGAAAACATCTACGAGGGCATGGACAAAGCCTATAAAGACGGCTATGTCCCCCAGGTGGCCGACGGCATGGTGACAGTGGTGCTGCCGCTCATCGCCAGCGGAGCGCTGCAAAGCGACCAGCTCACCGTCACCCCCTCTCTGGGGGACACGAGCAGCACTCCTATCGTGTATAAAAACTACCAGAAAACCTTCTATCTGGCAGACAATCCTGTGAACCCGGACAGCGATGGAAATGCCACGGGAACAGTCTCCTCCTATCTGGTCAGCTTCCAGATGGAGCTGGACGAGGACAGGCAGAATGGGACATATCCCGTCACCCTGGACGTATCCGCTCAGACGGAGGACGGAACCGAGGTGACAGCCAGCTTCACCTGCTATATCACTATCACAGACGGAACCTCCGACAATGACAGCTCGGATACGGCGGTGTCCTACAGTAGCGGCACCAGCAGCACCGTGGAATTTCAGCCAAAGGTGCTGATAAGCCGGTACAGCACCGACCCGGCCACCGTTCCGGCAGGCGAGGAATTTACCGTCACCGTGACCCTGCGCAACACCAGCGATACCCAGGACGTGCAGAACATGGTGGTGTCCGTATCCTGTAGCAGCGATAATTTCCTTCTGAAAAACGACAGCAGCGATATTTACATAGACGAGCTGAAGGCCGGCGAGACCATAGATGTCCCCATCACCTATGCCACCGATCTGGAGACTGCCGCCCAGCGGTATGCCATCACTCTCTCCATGCAGTATGACAACAGCAGCGGCTCTACTCTGTCCTCCACCGGCACGGTGACGGTCACAGTGGTGCAGGTGCCGGAGGTGGAGCTGTCCCCCTTCACGCTGGATGAGTCGCTGAACGCCGGGGATACGGTGCAGCTTGCCTTCCAGGTGATGAATCTGGGGCGCTGCCCGGTGTATAACGTCCGCCTGGAGCTGGACGTGCCGGGCCTGTCCGCCGTGGGGACGGCCTTTATCGGCATCATGGAGGCGGGCACATCGGCAGATACCTCTGTGAATGTGTTTGTGGGAATGAAGGATATTGAGGAGGGCCAGGACGCCTCAGAACGGTACGGAGACACCAGCGGCGTGGTGCGCCTGATCTATGAGGACGCCGCCGGGGAGGAATATACCCAGGAGATCGAGGTGTCCACCAGCATCCAGGCCCTGACTATTACTGCCGCAGATACGGCAGACGAGGAGGAAGACGAGGCCCGTGCCGTCCAGTGGTGGGTGTTTGTCCTGGCGGGAGCCGCCGTCATTGCGGTGCTGGCTGTTCTGCTGGTCAGGCGGCGGATACGCCGATGAGAGGACGGGTATTGCTGCGGTGCGCCTTCCAGAGCCTTCGGCCCGGTCTGACAGCAGCGCGGCTGGGGCTGACCGCCCTGGGGATGCTGTGTCTGATGCTCGCCGCATCCCTGGGAATAGGGATAATGCAGGCAAAGCGTCAGCCCTGTGAGCTGACCGTGACAGCCTCTCAGTATCAGACCATCACAGAGCAGACGGTGCAGGACATTCTAACGCTGGAGGATGTGACGGCAGCCACCGGCGTGTTGGAGCTTTCCGCGACCGTCACCACCGGCAGCTATTCCGCCAGCCTCACCGTTCTGGGCATAGACCGGGATTATCTGGCCCTGGATTTTCAAACAGGGGAGCTGTTTCCGGCAAGCAGTGACATGCCCCGCCTCATTCTGAGCCAGAGCGCGGCAAAGGAATTCCTAGACCCGGACGACCCGCCCACCGGCGGCAAAACCTATGAGCCGGACATAGACTGGCTGGATGCAGATTTCACCCTCCGGACCGGGGACAGCACCGTTCCCGCCGCTGTCAGCGGCATATACACGGACGAGGACGCAGGAGCCGCCTATATGGATCTGTCTCTGGCGAAGGAGCTGGCAGGGACTGCAACGTATTCTTACGCCCTGGTGCGCATCACCGATACCGGCACGGTGGAGACCATCTCCGCCGCCATCGCCGCCCTGGGCTATGCGGTCACGGATGAGACTGCCGCGCTGGGGGAGGAATGGGCAGGCAATGCCGAACGGGCCGCCTATCGGACTGCACTGGCCCTGGCGCTGCTTCTGTCTGCCGCGCTGATAAAACGCATAGACACGCTGCAAAGCCAACTGGAAGATACCGGCCTGCGCCGGGATATGCTCTGGATGGGCGCGGAGGAAGCAGCTCTCCGGCAGGCGGCGCGGCGCCGGGAGTCGCTTCTGGCCCTCGCCGCCGCAAGTTTGGCGGCGGCTGTGTTTCTGATTGCAAACAGCATATAAAACCCACAGGGCTTCCGGACCGGAAGCCCTGTGGCTCATTGTGTTTAGTTCCGCGCCGCGCCTTATCCCTTCCGCTGTTTTCGATAGACGACAACCGTGACGACGGTCTCTGCCACATAGGCCGCGACAAACAGGATATTCAGCCAGAAGATAACAAAGTCCGCGTGGGCCAGGGCCTCATCATCGTATGTAACGATGGGCAAATAACCGCTGGACTCGCCGCCATAGCGGATACAGCTGACGGATCGGTTTCTCCACACCCACTTGCACAGCAGATTTCCTTCCCCGTCCACCAGGGCGTCCCCGTAGGTCACATTGCTCAGAGAGTTTACATAACTTTCGCTCACAGGGCTTCCATTTTCATCGAAATACAGCGACTCCCAATCCTCCGTAAACGCCTGATAAATCAGCACAGCTTCTTCCTCCGGCTCAGAGACCACCGCAACGGCTTCGGTACCGTAATAATCGGTATCTCTCGAAACCACCTCCTCGATGTAGGCCACGAAGCTGTTATAATCCTCAAACAGCGTTCCGCTGGTGAAAACCGTTGCATCCACCGCGTTGACCCCAATTTGGGCCGCAAGGGTGATAACCAACGCCACGCACAGCCTGACGCCGTATTTTCGCTGAAGCCGGTGCTTTTTCCAATAGCAGGCCTCCGCCGCTTCATCCATCCGCAGGACGCCTTTTTTCACCAGGGAGGCGTTGACGGCCCAGCATATTACGACATAAACGACGGTCAAGACAGCCGCCGCCAGCAGGCCATAGGCAAGCCAGCTGGCAGCGCTCAGCCCCAGATAGGCGGCCACAAACAGAAGCGGCAGCGCCACGCCCAGCAAAAACACGTCAAGGCCGAAGGAATACTCCCCCAGGCGCACCACGCTTCTTTTATAATTGTATAAATCCTTGCCCTCGTCTATCCCGGCCACGGCGGCAAAGGCGTTGTTGATGAAAATGAGCTGGCAGACGACCCCGGCAATCAGAAATATCATGGCCACGGAAAACCCGATGATGGCATAGAGAAAGCCCAGGTTCAATATCATGGCGGCGGCCAGGCCCGCCAGGGATACGCCCATGGCAATATAGGTGTGGTTTTTGTACCTGGTGAGGCCGGCGGCCAGCAATCGCTGCCGCTGCTTCTGCCCTCTGGCGGTGGCGCTCTCCCCCTCGGCCTCGGCTTCGTCGGCCCGCTCCTCCGGAGCCCTGCGCTCGCCGCGGAGAAGCTCGTCGCAGGTCACGCCGAAAATCTCCGCAATCACGGGTATCAGGGAGAGGTCAGGCGCGCCCTCATCCCGCTCCCAGCGGCTGACGGTTTTATCGGATACGTTCAGCCTGTCGGCCAAATCCTTTT
This sequence comes from Oscillospiraceae bacterium, assembly GCA_021203045.1. GTDB lineage: Bacteria > Bacillota > Clostridia > Oscillospirales > Oscillospiraceae > CAJOIG01. Next base: position 41,374 of record JAJQBY010000118.1, read on the forward strand.
GGGTCATGCCGTTGGCCTTTCGCAGCGCGGCGATGAAGGCTCCTATGGATTTCTGTCCCATCGTGCATACCTCCTCAGGCATTTTGTTGTCCTTACGCCTGAAATTCTAACAATATGTCAGCGAGAATACCACCCAACAGACCGGGAATCACTCTCGGATTTCGAGAATTTGAGCCTCCCGGCCCGTGATCTGGTCCATTTTCTTCCGCCGGAGGAGGAACACAGCCAGGCCCACATACAGCGCCACGCTCAGCAGCCGCTCCGGGCCATAGGAGGATATGACCTCCACCTCGGAGGCGACGCCCCATACGCCGGTGCTCATCAGCGCGACAAAATCGTTCACCGCATGCAGGCAAATCAGCGCCCACAGATTGCCGCACCGGACATATATGGCCCCGAAATATATCCCCACGCCCACCGCCGCCGCAGCCTGCAGGATACCCGCCGCCGGGGTAAGCCCTGCGGTGAGAATGTTGGAAAGATGGGCCAGACCAAAGATCGCTCCGGAGACGATGACGGTCAGCCACACGCCCTTAGCCCTGTCCCGGCCGAAGCAGTCCGCCAGCACGTTCAGGATAAGCCCCCGGAACAGCAGCTCCTCCGCCAGCCCAACGGCAAACATATCGAAGGTATAGCCCAGTATCACCGCCGCCGGCTGTATCGAGCCCTGGGAGAGCCCCTCTATCAGGCCGCCGATCAGCAGCAGCGCGATCAGAACGACCAGAAATCCCCCCGCCCGGATACCGGCCAGCAGTCCCCGGCCACGGTCCGTCAGGATATGAAACTTTTTCAGCCGCCACAGCGCCAGAAGCGTCAGCGCCGCCAGGAGCATATCGATGAGCCCCTCTACCCAGTACAGGTTTCCATTGGGGAGCAGCAGGGCAAAGCCTACGCCCAGCAGCCAGCCCAGAATCACGAAGGCGACCGCCGCACCGACGCAAAACAAACAGGACAAAAATTTTTTCTCTTTCATGTGCTTTCTCCCTGTGTCTCTTTGATGAGGAGCCATCGGCTCCTTCGTTATTTTACAGGCGCGCCTCCCGCCTGTCAAGTGATACCGGCCGCGCGGCCGCTCCGTCCGGAGCGCCATATAAGCAAAGAGCGTGTACCCTTGTCAGATACACGCTCTTATTTTCCATTGTCGATTCACCAGCCGGCCACAGCCTGCTCCATATCCAGAAGATTGTCATAGGCCTGCATACACAGGGGCAA
>JAJQBY010000021.1 GCA_021203045.1 Oscillospiraceae bacterium
GAGTCATTCTTTTTCGTCTTTTTGACTGTTGCACTTACATTGTATATTCACCCGGTCAAAGTATTGTATTGCCCTCGTGCAGCCAGCGAAGGTACTCGTTATATACCTCCTGAGCGGACATGGTGCGGGCCAGATAGCCCTTCATCAGCCGGTCGAACAGGCGCACATAGGCGCTGATGGCCTCGGCGATGTCCCCGGTGGTATAATCCCGTCCGGCGGCCAGGGCGATGGTGCGGGTGAACCGGCCGGCATACAGGGCGTATTCGATGGGCTGCCGCCGGTAGGGGGCGATCAGCTCGTCCTCGATCTGCTTCCACAGGCGGAAGAACCCAGCCATGGCGTCCAGCAGCTCCTGACTCTGGGTGCGGAACACAACGGAGAGCTCCCCCAGGGCGTTCCCCCGGTCCCGGTACAGCTCCACGGAATACTTCACCGTGGGGCGGTAGCGGTATTGCAGGCTGGATTTCACGCTGATGGAGTTGGCGTTGGGGGTCACAAAGGGCACCAGCTCCCGGTCGGACACCAGCAGGGCCTCCATCTGGCGGAAGATATCCTGTATCTGCCGCTCCGGGGTCTCCAGGTCCACATATTCCGCCAGTATCTGGTTCACCAGGGCGGACCGGTTCGTCCCCAGCCGGTGGGCCATCTGGTCCACGGCCCGGACCACGTCGTCCGAAAGCATCAGGCTGTATAGGGTCTTTTTCATGCTGTCTCTCACCTCGCCTATATACTACCACACCACATTAAACTCGTCAAGCGATTTATATAAATTATCCACACAAATTTTATATGCGCCCGCAGATTGAGAGCCGCCCCCATATGAGACGGCTCTCGCAGTTCTATCCGTAGAAGCGGGCGCACAGCAGCGCCAGTATCATGAACAGTGCGGCGGTCACGCCAGCGGGTATACGATGGAATATGCGATGTCTATGACCTCCTGGGGCGTATCCAGAAGATACTTCTCGGAAAACAGCTTGCCCTTGGCCCTGACGGTGAGGTTGAAGCCGGTCTCGCCGCCCCATTCCGTATAGTCCGTGGGGAAGTAGCGGCAGGAGGCGGTACCGCTGTCCGTTTTTATCAGCAGATAGACGCTCAGCAGGGGGTGGTCCCCCTCGCGGTCAAAATACAGCTCCAGCTCCACGCCCTTCCTGCCGCCGAAAAGTACGCCGGTGTTCTCCTCGTCCGGGGATACGGTCAGCTTGATGGAGCTGGTCTGCTTGATGGAGCCAGTCTGCTCCGATGTGCCTATGGACCAGCCGTATTCCTCCGCCATGGCCTCCACGTCCTCCATGGTGGTCTCCGGCGTCAGGGCCAGAAACAGGGGGACGGTGGTGTTTTCCGCCGTGATTTCCATGGCCGTCCCCTCTATGTATTCGCTCTGATGGACCCCGATATAGACCAGGCCGAAGATGGCGAAGACCACGATAAAGAAGATGCCCACATTGGTGTGTACGGCGAAAAAGGATTCGGCCCGGCGGCCCTTGAATTTAGGGCCGGTGACATACCAGGCGACGGCAAAGAGGGCGACGGCCAGTACAAGGGGGCCGATGGTCCGGATTCCGGCCAGTATGGTATCGACAGTCATACGCGCCCTCCCTTCACGCCAGCCCGTCCGGGTATACGATGGGGTAGGCGATGTCTATGACCTCCTGGGCGGCTTCCAGCAGGTACTTCTCGGAAAACAGCTTGCCCTTGGCCTTTACAGTGAGGTTGAAGCCGGTCTCCCTTCCGTATTCCGTCTCGTCTGTGGGGTAGTAATAGCAGGTGGCGGTGCCGTACTCCGTCTTTATCAGCAGAGTGGCGCTTTGCAGAACCTTGCTGTCCTCACCGAAGAAGGTCAGCTGCATGGTGACGCCGTAGACGGACGTTGAACCCAAATAATCGCTCTCCTCCGGGTATATGTCCATCTCCGTCGTGTTGGAACCCAGGGCCTCCCAGGAAAAGGTTTTCCAGCCGTATTCCTCCGCCATGACCTCCACCTCCTCCACCGTCAGGTCGGGGGACAGCGCCAGAAACAGGTGGACGGGGGTGTTGGCGGCGGTGATGTCCATGGCGTTGTCCTCCTGGCTCTGAACCCCCTGGCTGACGCCCCAGGCCAAGAGGGTGACGAGCAGCACGACAAAAATTATGACCTCAACATCCCAGTACATGATGAAAAACGGCTCATGGCTTTTTCTTCTCGCCCGCCCCCTGGGGCTGGTGACATACAGGACGGAGCCGAACAGCACCACGACCAGTATGATGGTAAGTACAACGCTGAGTCCCTTCGTTAAGGTCGTAATATCCATATCCCCACCTCACATTTTCCTTTCTATCACCAGCATGGCGATGAAATACACCGCCGCGCCGATGATGGCTGCCGCCATCAGGGCCCAGGAGGCCGGGCCGTTGCCCATAAGCATGGCCGCGCCGTACATCCCGATGCCCATGATTTTGATGGTGAGACCGGCGGCGGTGGCCCGGATCTGGGTCTCCCGCTCGTCCACGATGCCGTAGGCCTCCTCCCACTCCGGCTGCTTCAGCCGCCGGTGATACAGCACCCCCGCCGCGCAGACGATGACGGAGCTTATCCGCTGATAGGCCCCCCGGTGCATCGCCAGGTCCACGATCAGCGCCACAACGGACACCGCGCACAGGGCCATCCAGAACCAGCCCCGATATTTATAGCCTCTGTTCATTCCTCTTCCTCCTCATAGAGAAATATGTCCTCGATCTGCCGGTCAAAATACCGGGCCAGCTTGAAGGCCAGGACGATGGAGGGATTATACCGCCCCTTTTCCAGGGATATGATGGTCTGGCGGCTGACCCCCAGCGCCGCGGCCAGCTCATCCTGCCTAATGCCCCGCTCCCTCCGGAGCTGCTCCAGATTATTTTTCATTCCCGCTGCCGGACAGCGGAGCAATGCGGCGGCCCCAAAGCATCACGGCGTCCCCCTTCCCGGAAAAAGTAAAGTTAGCTTGACATTATAGTACCATGCCCCAGGAGAAATGTCAAGCGTGCTTTACAATTTTTCTGCATTTTTCTTTCCGCCCCCGCCCTTGACATCGGCGGCGAAAAAAGCTATAGTATAGGAGCGTCCCGAGGGGGACGGTATATCCGGGTGTTGCGCAGCTGGTAGCGCGCCTGCTTTGGGAGCAGGAGGCCGCAGGTTCGAATCCTGTCACTCGGACCAGGGAATGGAGATTCGAGCTGATTGTCCGGAAGGGTGATGAGCTCGGGTCTTTTTCTTTTTCCGGATACAATTCCCCGCTCCGGCATATTTCCTGTGGCGCGGGGCGTGTATCTGTGGTAAAATGGCAGGAGAGACAGCCTCCCTCCCCGGACGGGAGAGCCGGACCGGTGGAAAGAGCGGGGGAGAGGGTCACGAAGCATGAATGTTGAAAACTCTGTGGAGAAAATGTGGAGAAAATTTCGAGATTGTTGAAAACATTGTGGAAAACTTGTTGGAAAGTGGGGTTTTCCACAGCCAAAGCCCTCGCGCGCGCGTAGCTTCCTAGCCTGACCTGGACTATACTTGTCTAGCCTTACCTTACCTCGGTATACCATTTTCAAGTTTTTAACAATCGTTTCGCGTGAAACGGCTATTAATGCATGAAACTAAATTTTATTTTGCAACATAGGATAAACGGATGAGAGGGAACAGGGGTTGCGTCCTCTGACCGGGGGAGAGCCGGAGAACGGATATCGGAGCGAAGCAATACGCAACTTAAAGACAAATACTCTATCTCATATTTCTTATTATAACACAAAAAATTGCATTTGTCAAGTCTTGACAATTCGATTTTGGAGTGCTATAATAAGAATGCAACATGAAAGCGGAGAAAAGTGGAGCGGATATTGCCAAAAGCCTGTTGCGATAGGGCTTTTATTGCAGATCGGATGCGGGGGAGAGCGCATTCCGGTCTATGGAACCTGTAAGGAGGGGAGGCGGAACAGATGGACTTCAAGCTGGTATCGGACTATCAGCCTGCGGGGGACCAGCCGGAGGCGATAGAGGCCCTGGCGTCGGGGCTGGAAAACGGTCTGGAGGAGCAGGTGCTGCTGGGTGTCACCGGCTCCGGCAAGACCTATACCATGGCCAAGGTCATCGAGCGGCTGAACCGGCCCACCCTGGTGCTGGCCCATAACAAGACCTTGGCCGCCCAGCTGTGCGGGGAGTTCCGGGAGTTTTTTCCGGAGAATGCGGTGGAGTATTTCGTGAGCTATTACGACTACTACCAGCCGGAGGCCTATATCCCCCATACGGACACCTTCATCGAGAAGGACGCCTCCATTAACGACGAGATCGACCGCCTGCGCCACAGCGCCACCAGCTCCCTGTTCGAGCGGCGGGATGTGATCATCGTCTCCTCCGTCAGCTGCATATACGGCCTGGGCGACCCCATCGACTACGCCAACATGGTCATCTCCCTGCGGCAGGGGATGGAAAAGCCCATGGACGAGCTGCTCCGCCGCCTGGTGGAGATACGCTACGAGCGCAACGACGTGGCCTTCGAGCGCAACCGCTTCCGGGTCCGGGGGGACGTGGTGGAGATATTCCCCGCCTACGCCCGGGACCACGCCATACGGGTGGAGTATTTCGGGGACGAGATCGACCGCATCAGCGAGATAAACGTGGTCACCGGCGCCCCCCAGCGGACGGTGAGCCACTGCGCCATATATCCCGCCTCCCATTACGTCACCACCCATGAGAAGATGGAGCGGGCCATCGTGGAGATACGCAATGAGATGGAGGAGCGGGAGGCCTGGTTCAAGGAAAACGGCAAGCTCCTGGAGGCCCAGCGCATCCGCCAGCGGACGGAATACGACATCGAGATGATGCAGGAGCTGGGCTACTGCTCCGGGATAGAAAACTACTCCCGGGTCATATCCGGCCGTGAGCCGGGCAGCGCCCCCATGACCCTGATCGACTACTTCCCCAAGGATTTTATCCTGTTCGTGGACGAGAGCCACGTCACCCTGCCCCAGGTGCGGGCCATGTACCGGGGGGACCGGAGCCGGAAGGAGACCCTGGTGGGCTACGGCTTCCGCCTGCCCTCCGCCTTCGACAACCGGCCCCTGACCTTCGACGAGTTCAACAGCCGCATCCATCAGGCGGTATACGTCTCCGCCACCCCGGGGCAGTATGAGCGGGAGCGGGCGGGCCAGATCGCGGAGCAGGTCATCCGGCCCACCGGGCTTCTGGACCCGAAGATATACGTCCGGCCGGTGGAGGGCCAGATCGACGATCTGATCGCCGAGATACAGGAGCGCATCGAGAAAAATCAGCGCACCCTGGTGACCACCCTGACCGTGAAGATGGCGGAGGACCTGACCGCCTATCTCACCGACGCAGGCATCCGCAGCCGGTATCTGCACCACAACATCGGCTCCATGGAGCGGATGGAGATCATCCGGGATATGCGCCTGGGCGAGTTTGACGTGCTGGTGGGCATAAACCTTCTCCGGGAGGGGCTGGACCTGCCGGAGGTATCCCTGGTGGCTATCCTGGACGCAGACAAGGAGGGCTTTCTCCGCTCGGAGACCAGCCTTATCCAGACCATCGGCCGGGCCGCCCGGAACGCGGAGGGCGCGGTCATCATGTACGCCGACGCCGTCACCCCCTCTATGAAGGCCGCCATCACGGAGACGGAGCGCCGCCGGGCCAAGCAGCAGGCCTATAACGAGGCCCACGGCATCGTGCCCAAAACCATCGTAAAGAGCGTCCGGGACCTGATCGAGATATCCGGCAGCGCGGAGGAGGCGGAGGCCGTCACCGCCGCCGGGGTGAAGATGACCGAGCGGGAGCGGCAGGAGGAGATTGAAAAGCTGGAAAAGCAGATGCGCAAGGCCGCCAAGATGCTGGAGTTCGAATACGCGGCGGTCATAAGAGACAGGCTTGTAAAGCTGAGAGGCGAAAAGTAAAATTTATATTATATACAGAAAGGCTTGGTAAACAAAAATGCTGGCAGAAAAAATGGTGACCCTGGGAACAGAACGCTCCGTCATCCGGGAGCTGTTCGATTATGGCAAGCGCCGGGCGGCGGTGGTGGGAGCGGAGAACGTATACGACTTCTCCATCGGAAACCCCAGCGTCCCCGCGCCCCCCTCGGTGAACGAGACCATCCGCCGCCTGGTGGATGAGACGGACCCGGTGGTGCTCCACGGCTATACCAGCGCCGCCGGAGACGCCGGGGCGAAGCAGGCCCTGGCCGCCTCCATCAACCGGCGATTCGGCACGAATCTCTCCCCGGACCGGCTGTATCTCACCATGGGGGCGGCCATGTCCCTGAGCTGCTGCTTCCACGGGCTGTGCTGCCCGGAGGACGAGTTCATCGTCCCGGCCCCCTACTTCCCGGAGTATCAGGTGTTCATCGAGTCCGCCCATGGGAAAATGGTGGTCATCCCCCCGGACACGGAGCACTTCCAGCTGGACCTGGAGGCCATGGAGCGGGCCATCAATACCCATACCAAGGCGGTGGTCATCAACTCCCCCAATAACCCCTCCGGGGCGGTGTATTCCGAAAATACCATCCGCTCCCTGGCCGACCTGCTCCGCACCAAGAGCGGCGAATACGGCCACCCCATCTATATCATCTCCGACGAGCCCTATCGGGAGATCGTCTATGACGGGGTGCAGGTGCCCTATATCCCCAAATATTACGACAATACCCTGGTGTGCTATTCCTTCTCCAAGTGCCTTTCCATTCCCGGGGAGCGCATCGGCTATGTGGCCGTCCACGAGGGGGTGGAGGACGGCGACCGGGTGTTCGCCGCCATCGCCGGGGCCGGCCGGGCCCTGGGCTGCGTGAACGCCCCCACATTGTTCCAGCTGGTGGTCGCCGCCTGCGCGGACGACACGGCGGACCTCTCCGTATATGCGGAGAACCGGCGGCTGCTGGTGGACGGTCTGCGGGAGCTGGGCTATTCCTGCGTGGAGCCGGGGGGCACCTTCTATCTGTTCCCCCAGTCCCTGGAGCCGGACGACGTGGCCTTCAGCGCCCGGGCCAGAGACGACTATGATCTGCTCATTGTCCCCGGCTCCGGCTTCGGCTGCCCCGGCCACGTCCGCATCTCCTACTGCGTCCCCACCGACCGCATCCGCCGCGCCCTCCCCGTCTTCGCCCGCCTGGCGGAGAGCTATAGGAAGTAAGGGGAAGTGGGCCCCGGCCGCCCGGGGCTCCCATATGGTCTGAGCCTGAGTCAAGGCAAAAAACAAAGCCTCTGCCGTGGTTGGCAGAGGCTTTGCGGGAGCCTGGAGATGTGATTATCCTTCTGTGGCCAGGGTAGCGGCCAGGGTGGCCAGAAACTCGATGCCTATTTCGACCATGTCGAAGTTCATGGCCTCGGAGGTGGTGTGACCGTCGCTGCCGCCGCTGATGCCGGTGGAGATGATATAGAGGTCCTCGTTCTTCTCGGCGAAGGCGCCGCATTCCACATAGGCATGGATGGCGCTGAGGGAGTATTCCT
>JAJQBY010000081.1 GCA_021203045.1 Oscillospiraceae bacterium
ATTCTCAATGGTATACGAGGTTACGGAGTTTTTAATAATTTTATAAATTCAAAAAAATATATATTATATATTATAAAAAAGCTTTGGAAGTAGCCGTAACATACGTAACCTGTCTGGTCTATCTCCAGCTACATTCCCATGAGGGATGAGGCTGGAAAAGACCAGGAGCATATCTAGGATGAGAGGTCACTAAAAATGATCCTACGGTTCACCTGGCCCTGCTTCCACCAGCCACCATAGAGGGCAGTAAAAATTAGCTGAAGGGCTGCGGAAAACCAGACGTGTAATTTCACGCACACCTACTTCAGTTGGTGATTGCCACATCTAGCTGCTTTGATGATTGCCTACATACTCAGGAGATTTGCAATCTTCTGCTCTTTGACCAAAGACTTTTTCATATGTCTGAAAAGCTTTTTCGGAGCTTTTGATATTGCCTGCGAAACGCCTCTTGAAAATAATCAAGGCGGCAACGTAGCATAGAAACGTTGCCGCCTGAAATTAGATTAATTAGATTATGCAGCCAGCCGCAGACCTAACCAGGTTTTCTTGTTATGCGGTTTCACCTGCTGAAACTTCAGCGCAGTCATCGCCTGGGAAAACTCAACTTCGCGATGTTTGAATTCGCCTGTATCTTGCGCCCATTCACAATATGCATCGTACAGTTTCCGCGCTTCTACCCTTGCATTGGGATCCAATACGCAGCAATCATCAACGAAATTCGCGATCCAGTTTTCCTGCTTGCGATACGCATCCATAGCTTCGAGCACTTCATCGGGTTCGTGCAACTTGTAATTGTCGACCTTGAAGGCAATGGCGCCGATCAGAAGCCAAGATAGAATGGCGCCTCCACAATTTGCAATCAACTGCTCTGAATATGCCGGGATGGATTCGCTTACAGGAATCTCTGCCGGAAAAGGTATTACGCGTACGCGCCGCCAGGTACCGTTGTCTGTGGAGATGACACGAGGAAGATAGTTTGTTTGCACAATAAGCGTGTGAGACGGTTGAACTGTCTCCGGCTGCCGATACTTTTCCTCAATTACCATCGGGCCGGTAGATGCAATGTGTTTAATAGTTGCTGATGACAGATATTGAAAATTCTCAAGTTCTCCGGTGGCTACAAAGCGTTTACCACGCAGTGTTGCAAGGGATGCGCCCCGATTTTGCCGTTCAGTTGTAATGGTTTTTACGTCGATCGCACCTGCGTAATCGCCTAAGCATCCGGTGATTGCCTCGATAAAAGTACTTTTCCCGTTTCTACCAGATCCGTATGCAAAGAAAAAGAGTTCCTCAAAAACCTTTCCGTACAGGCTCATTCCCATACCTCGCTGAAGGTAGTTTTGCAGCGCGAGGTTATTGTTTGTAATTTTAGCTAAAAATCTATGCCATTCTTGGATGCCTTCATCACTGAGCGAGACAGCAGTAATCTTGGTACAATAGGCGGTTCTGTCGTGTTCGCGCATTTCGCCGGTTCGCACATCGATAATGCCGGCGGGGGTGTTTAAATCGAAGGGGTTTGCATCCAACTGTGCAGCAGTCACTACAAATTCAGGTTTTGCCAGTTCCACCATGTTCTTTATGTGAGCGCCGTTTCGTGTTGTGGTGGCGTGCCGCAGGAAGAGGTTTGCTTTTTTTGCCTTTGCCTCCATTATGTTTTGAACGCTTATAGATATGCTATTGTTACTCTTTGCAAGCTCAAGAGCCTGCCGGGCGTTGGTATAGTTTTCCCGTGCGATATTGAGCATATTATAGGACATCTCCGTAGCACATCGCATAGCTACATGATTATCTCGATCCCATATCTTTCCATTCCAGTGCAACCAGCCTAGGCCGTCGACGTAAATTAGTTCATTTCGATAGATTTCGGCAAACAGCTTGGCATTTCCGGCGTCGGTAAAATCGTTAGGAACAAAAGAGCTGGGGCTCGAATTGGAGTCATTAGTGCTGGTGGTATCCCGAAGATAGCGATCAGCCTGGCTTCCAATCTTTTTAGGATCCAGCGAGTCAGGCGTGGGCACCTTGTCATATCCCATCACATTATCCTGTCCCAAATCGTTGTCGCTGGGGCAGGAGACTTCTTCTTTATCTTTGAGTATATCCATGTTATGATTCTCCTTTGTATAGAGTATTTTGTTACCGTTCGTAGGCACATTTTTCACCGCCCAACAGTGCTGCGCGTGTTGTGTTGTCCATATGTAGTGCGTCGGCAATTGTGCGAAGCTCCGAACCTCGAAACTCGGACTCACCACGCATGCGACGGCCAAGACTGGACGGGTCAAGACCGACTTTTTCAGCCAGATCACGCTGATTTAGGCCATTCACAGCCATTGCGATCCTGATCAGCTTTGTTATACGTTCGATTGTTGCCTTTTCCTTCTGGGCTTGACGCTGGGTGCTGGTAAGCGCTACTGTGGGCATTTCTTGTTACCCCCTTTGTTCCAATGTTATGTGGAATTATTTTTGTCACATCAATTGTAAACCTAAACGACGAATTTGTCAATGGTTCGTTTCAAAATTTAAAAAAATATCCCGAATTTAGGACATTCTAAGTATTTGCACGTCGAAAAAATGGTTGACTTTCCCTCGAAATTGATAGTATAATAATTAAGCAATGGTAGTGCTAGAACAAAGTCTGGCAATCAGCCGATACACAGTGTTGGAGCCGAAATGGCAAGGTCAGTTTTAAGCGTAGGCAACGGGGCGTGAGAGCCGCAATACGAAAGCGTGAAGCGATTCGGCCCCGTAAGTATAAAGAACGGAAGTCGATGTGTTCCGCTTCACTGCAGACAGTAGTGTACATGAAATATCCAGAAAGGAGTGTCGATCTACTCGACTAATGAAAATGAACTACTTAAAACAGCTTAGAAAAGACGCTGGACTTTCACAAGAAGATGTAGCCAAGAGTTTAGGGGTTTCCAGGCAGACTTATTGCAATTACGAAAATGGAGTTCGAAAAATGAGTCCGGCAATGCTACTGAGAGTAAGTAACTTTTATAATATATCAACGGATGATCTATTGCGAGGCTCTGACCAAACAGAACCGATAGACATAGGCGAAACATATATATACATTTCTAAAACTAGACCATTGTCGAGAAGTACCCGTATTCCAGTTTTGGAAAGTGTTTCAGCGAGTACATCTCTAGAGGCAGTGGAGAATAAGGATGTTCTCGAATGGGTAGAGATCCCGATTGGAATGACAAGTGAAGGACAAAAATATTTTGCTCTGAAAGTCAAGGATGACACTATGTTCCCTGAGTATATGGTTGGAGACACAGTTATCGTATTGCAACAGTCCTGGTGTGATAATGTGGAAGATTGCGTTGTATGTGCAAACGAATCTAATGGTGTGATAGTCACTGTGCGACTGAATGCAGACGGAGGGATGACACTCACAACAAAGAACTCCAGGTACCCACCACAAACGTTCTCTCAGCAGCAAGTTTCGGACTACCCTGTTAGAATAATGGGCGTGGTTGTGGAGATTAGGAGACGAATTAAACCAATAAACACCGGGAAGAAACCTTATATTCAGCACAAACAAAAAAGCCGCCCTTAGCGTTACTAGCGCTGGAGACGGCAGAACATAAAAGAGAGCTAAGCCAAAAACCCCTTTGTGCCCGTATGATAACACATATGCGATGGGCTCAAGAAGAAAGGAGTAGTCTGTGAAAATTCCAAAGGCAACACAATCATCAGACGGGACATGGGTTATACAACTCCGAATAGATGGGAAGAGCCTATATGTAAGGGCCGACACGGAAGCAAAGGTGCAAGCGAAAGCTTTGGCGATTAAGAGCGGACTGATCGAGGCCCACAAAACCAAACAGGAAAAAACGTTGGGGCAGATGATCGACGAATACATTGAGGCACGTACCAATGTGCTGTCACCTGCGACAATTACCGGCTATCGAAAGATTCGCAGAACCAGATTCCTGATATATATGGATCGAACGCCAGACAAAATTAATTGGCAGTCTGCGATTAATTTGGAAGCTAAGTCAGTTTCGTCCAAAACACTGAAAAATTCCTGGGGGCTTATAAACGCGGTACTCCGGGACAATGAAATCTCTGTTAATGTGACGCTGCCTCCCGTGGAAAAGCACCCACAAACTTGGCTTACGCCAGAACAAATCCCTGTTTTTATTAAGGCAGTCCAAGATAAGCCATGCGAGCTAGCGGCTCTGCTGGGTTTGTGTTCCTTGCGCCGCTCGGAGATAGTTGCATTGAATTGGCAGGATGTTAACTTGCAGAAGAAGACTGTTTATGTCCATGCTGCCGTCGTGCCTACAGACGAGGGATTGGTTCGAAAGTCAACGAAAACGACTGGCTCTACACGAGAAGTTCCACTTATGATACCAAGACTTGAGGAATTATTGGAATCTTCTGATGTCAAATCTGGGCCATTGATTACCGTGCACCCAGAAACGATTTATCGGCAAGTGAATGATGTTTGTAAAGAGGCTGGACTGCCCGAAGTCGGGATGCATGGACTGCGGAGATCGTTTGCTTCGCTGGGATACCATTTAGGTCTAACGGAGCTTGAAATTATGGCCATAGGTGGATGGTCGGATTTCCAAACGGTGCATAAGTTTTACTTATACTTATCTGAAAAGGATAAGCAATCGGCTGGGGCAAAAATAGCAGAGTTTTTCTCAAATTGCTTATGAAATTGCTTACGGAACTGTGAAACCGTTGAAAACACAGGGTTTTTAATGAAATAAATTGGGGTTCGATTCCCCTCAGCTCCACCAAAATCGCGAGTCCGTGATGTTGCGGACTCGCGATTTTTTTACTCTCACAGGACGAACGGGCCGAATCCTCGGGATAGAGAAGCTGCCAGATCTCTTAAGCTCTGGGCCGATTCCCGGCATTTTGCCGCCGATGCGGCGGGCGACTTATTTGCAAGCTCGTCCAGCAATTCACCGCGACGCACCAAAGCATCGTGAAGGAGCCTGGGATTTGCAGGATCTCGGACGCTACCCGTTTGATGCCACTTGGGCTGACGGATCGGTTTACCTACCTTCCATGTTTTTTCTGTCTTGGAGTAGTATTTTTCATACCCGACGACCTCATTGATCTGCGAGTACAACGGTTCCTGAAAAGAATCTGAACGACTATAATAATCTCTATACCTCAGGATAGTAGTGCAGAATTCCTTCAGCCTGGTGATATCGGAGGCCAGCGCGGAAACACTCGATGATCGATTTTCCGGCTTTGTGCATTGCTCTAAGCAGAAATAGGCATTCGTAAATAGCAGCTTGATCGTTTCTGTGAGCGGCAGCTGCTCGACCCCCTTGGGTCCTTCATCGGGGGACAGCTCCCGCTTTTTCAGCAGCTCATCCACCGCCCTGAGCTGATATTCATATACTTTCCAAAGGGTGTCCTTCGAGTCCGCTTTCAGAAATTCGCGCCGATATCTTGTGCCCAGTTCTTCCACAGCCTGAAGATTCCCCTCGTCCGCAGATCGCATGAGCAGCGTTGCGGCCTTATCGAGATCGGCTTCGACAAATATTCCCTTCAGATAAGCAAGCCCCATAAGATAATCATAATGCGCGTTATCTTCTTCCGCGCTGTCTGTCTGGACCTTGCCGTCTGCGCCGGGCTGACTGTGGGTCAGAGTCACCAAGGCCTCAAGCCATGAGGCCTTATCGGTGACGTTTACACAGGCTGGGATTTCCGGATATAGATTTTTCAGCGCCTCCTCATTTACGGGTGCCATTTCTATGGGCAGGATAGGCTTCTGATAGCTTTTGGCAACAGGGTATTCGATCTCCGCGACATAATTCGGCCGCTTCAGCTGGTCCGGCGTTTCTATCATTTCCAGGACGTTCGGCGTCACCAGCAGTATAAACACACTGCAAACGCGAATCGCCTCTCCGATCTCCTGATTATAGTTTTCCCCCGGAAAGAGAAAGTCGTCGCTCCAGAGGGCCATATCCCGGCATTCCGGTTCGGATTGGATCTGTCGCTTCAATTGCTTTAGGTGTTCATAGTCCTTCTTCCGGTAACTGATGAACACATGCTGCTTGAAGGCGCTGCGTATGGCATCCAGTTGCTTCCGGTCAAGACTGACAGAACGGATAAAGCTTACCAGCTCCCGCGTATATCGGTTTGCCTCAATATAATCTGTTCCATCGGGCAACGTCCTTTTTATCGGTTCCTCATATCTCACAAGCTGCGTGGCGCCGAAATAGCGCTTGTATGCAGGATAATCCTCCTTTGTGAATGCGCCGATCGGAAGAATAGGGACCCATTTTGCTTCGTTCCACATCCTCAGAAGCGCTTCCAGCTCACTCCCGCCATGATCGAGCAGATGCTTCGTTACCAGTATTATCATGCAGTCCGCAGTGGATGAAAACTGAGCCAGATTTATCTTATGCACGGGCGTATCCGTATAAAAAAGGCGAATGAATAACCGGCTGAGATATCACGAAAATCGTGGGCTATTTTCGGAAGCCACACCTCCCGGTCATCGGGGTGGCTCCAAAACAGGATCTTTCTGTCAAAGATAGAGGGGGCCTGACCGCCTTCCTGGTATATGTTCCACGTATCCATTTTTTCCTCCATATGGGCTTCCTGCTCCTTTATGTATCAGGAATTGCCTCGCTTATAATTTTTTGCAAAAACGCTGAAAATGATGATCAATACCGCGTATTCATAATAACATATCTCATCAGAGTTTGGTATACATTTTTCAGTGAATGTTAGGCGGACCTTTGAGGAAGCGCCTTTCGTATCAGCCGGACCGATTATTTGACATTGCGCAGCAAAGCATGCTATAGTGTATATGTGCCTGACCCGGCAATGCGCCTGACTGCATCAGGCGTGGGTATTACATCTATAAGCAAAGCGAGGAGTTTGCAATGGAGAATTTAAAAAGTCTTGCGGATGGTTTTTCCTTGAAATATGAAAAATTCCTCCTGGCCTGTGAGGCCCAGGAGGAGAGTGCAAACTGGGACAGCGAAGCACTGGATAAAATGTCCACCTTTTATACCGGAGATATGGTCAGCGTAGCGGCTTGCCTGCTGGCGTCGGACGGTGTGTTTACTGAAAATGAGGCAGAATTTTTCCAGGCTTTGTTTGGTCTTTCCTATACACCCGCAGAGCTGCATGCACTGTATATGGACGTTGGCGGTGACATGACAGGCCTGGTGGATAATGAACTGCAAAAGGGGATAGATAAGCTGAAGGCCATTCATCCGGAGCTCGCTGGGTATTATAAAGAGCTTTTGGTCATGGTCTGCCAGATCATCGCCGCAAGTGACCGAAGCATCGCCCCGGCTGAAGAGGCGTTTATGAAAAGGATATCTGAGCTCAAGGTGTGACAGGAGCCTCAGATGTATAGACCGATATAAAAAACCAGACCCAGCCGGAGCTGGGTCTGGTTTCAGTCTGTCAAAGAAAGCGCTATTAAGTAAGGCAAGAACAGATGCAAGATGGCGA
>JAJQBY010000001.1 GCA_021203045.1 Oscillospiraceae bacterium
TCCTGCGGCAGCACAGACGGTCCGGCGGAAAAATTGAATACTTCTTCCCGTTTCATGTCGTAATACCTCGTTTGTTATATGATATTTTATATTTTCTTACAAACTTAAAATATTGGATACACCTTATTGATTATAGCACACTCGCCATAGATTGCAAATCAATTTATCCGACCAAGCAGTTTATCTCCCTCCACGCCGGTGATACGCACCGGCAGGACGGTCCCCCGCTCCACCGGCTCATCTATCCGGACGCGGCAGTAATTATCTCCATGGCCCTCCCATTCGTTTTCAAACAACACGGAGATGGTCCGCCCTACACAGCCCTCCAGATAGGCCTGCTGGAGGCGATCGATGACCCTTCTGGCCTGAAGGACCCGTCCCTCCTTTTCTGCATGGCTGAGCTGACCGGGCATATCCGCCGCCTTTGTTCCCGGGCGCACGGAATAAGGAAAAGCATGGACATAGAAAAAGCCGCACTTCTCCAAAAAGGAAAGAGTCTGAGCAAAATCCGCTTCTGTCTCTCCCGGAAACCCACAGATCAGATCAGCCGTCAGACTGCATCCGGGGAAATACCGGCGCAGACGGTCACAGGCAGCCAAAAACGCCGATGTGTCATACCGCCGGGCCATACGCTTCAAGGTATCATCACACCCGGATTGGAGAGACAGGTGAAAATGATCGCACAACTGACCCAGTGCCGCCATGCGGGCGCAAAATTCCTCCGTTATCACCGTCGGCTCCAGGGAACCAAGGTGGAGCCTTACCCCCGGGGCAGCCTGAGCTGCGGCCTCCACCGCATCCGCCAGGCCGGGTTTTTCCGGCAAATCCTTTCCATAGGAGGCGATCTCTATGCCGGTCAGGACGATCTCCCGAAACCCTCGTTTTTTCAGATCTGCCGCCTGCGCCGCGCAGTCCTCCAACGGCAAGGACCGCACCCTGCCGCGGGTATACGGTATAACGCAGTAGGTGCAGAAATGGTCGCAGCCGTCCTGTATTTTCAGCATGGCCCGCGTCCGGCCGGAGGCGGCTCCGGCAGGGAGCGGCTCAAAATGCTTACGGCGGAAGGGATCATCGATCTCCACAGCAGGCAGGGCATTCACGATAGCATCCACCAGCTTCTGCTTTTCCCCGCTGCCAAAAACGATATCCGCTCCTAATTCCTTCACCTGCTCCGGTTCCAGCTGGGAAAAGCAGCCGCATACGGCGGTCAGAGCCCCCGGATGCTTCGCCATCAGCCGCCGTATGGCCTGGCGGGATTTCCGTCCGCTCTCCGCCGTGACGGCGCAGGTGTTCACAACGATCACATCTGCCAGCTCCCCTGCGCCCGCAGGCTCGAAGCCGTGTGCGCACAGCATAGTCTCCAGCGCCTGGGTCTCATATTGGTTCACCTTGCAGCCCAAGGTATAGACGGCATATTTCATGACTCTTGTGTTTTCCTCTCTCCCGTTTTATAATATCAGGGATAACTTTTGGGGATACGGTGATCTTCACATGATATATTTGGACAACGCGGCCACCACCAGAGTGTGCCCGGAGGCGGCGCAGGCCGCCATGGAAATGATGACGGAAAATTTCGGAAACCCCAGCTCGACTCACGGGCCCGGTCGGGCTGCACGAGACGCCCTGAAAGCCGCACGGGCTGATATCGCCGCCTCGCTGGGCGCAAAGCCTGAGGAAATTTTCTTCACCTCCGGCGGGTCGGAGAGTGACAACTGGGCCATCCGCTCCGGCGCGTGGCTCCGGCGGCATCAGGGCCGCCACATCATCAGCTCCACGGCAGAACACGACGCGGTACGCAAGACCCTGGATTACATGGAATCCAAGGGGTGGGAGGTCACCCGTCTCTCCCCCGGCCCGGACGGAGCCGTCTCTCCGGAGGCCGTAGCCGCCGCCCTGCGGCCGGATACGGCGTTGGTGAGTCTGATGCTGGTAAACAACGAGACCGGCGCGGTCACGGATATCCCTGCCGTGTCTAGGGTCATCCGTGCCTCCGGGTCTCCCGCTCTGCTGCATACGGACGCAGTCCAGGGCTATATGAAGATTCCCATGTCCGCCAGACCCCTGGGGGCGGACATGATATCCCTTTCCGCCCACAAAATTCACGGGATGAAGGGCACCGGGGCTCTGTATGTCCGCAGCGGCATCCAGCTCCCTCCTCTTATTCTGGGAGGCGGACAGGAGAACGGCCGCCGGTCCGGCACCGAGGGTCTGCCCGGCATATGCGCCTTCGCAGCGGCGGCAAAGGCCGCCCAAGCCGACACTCAGTCCCAGAAGCGCATGGCAGAGCTGCGCCGGCTCTGCATAGACCGGCTGCAAAGCGCCGCGCCGGAGCTTGTGGTCATCGGCGGCGGTGCGCCCCACATTCTTTCCCTCTCTCTGCCGGGATATAAAAGCGAGGTACTGCTGAATTATCTGGACGGCCTTGGCATATCTGTTTCCAAGGGCTCCGCCTGCAAGCGGGGAGCCAGGAGCCATGTACTGGAGGCCATGGGCCTGCCCACCCCGGTAATAGACGGGGCCATCCGCATCTCTCTTTGCCGCTTCACCGCAGAGGCAGACATTCTTGGTCTTTGCGACGGACTTCTGCAGGCCAGGGATCGGCTGTGCCGCGTGCTATGACCCAGCTATAAAGACCGCCCCGCAAAGAGGCTTGTCCTCCCAGCGGGGCGGTCTTTTTCGTGGTTTTTTACGCCTGGTGGATATATTTGGTCACGCCCTCGCCAAAGTTGGCGGGATCAGCGGAAACCGTCACGGTAAAGGTGATACTTTCCGAATCCCCAAAGCGCTCAAGCCAGGCCAGGAATTTCGCCAGAGTGGACTCCGGCACCTCGCCAATAATCTTGAAAAGGTTGTCTATAAATACATGGGTGATGTCAAAGTTCCCGGCTGCCAAGCCGCTGATAAAGCCGCCCATAAGGTCGATGGAATTTATCCCATATTGCGACGCATGCACAAGCCTCGCCTGATAGGGGATATCGTATGTAAGGTTTTTATCCTTCTCGATGCAGATCACGTCTCCGTGCTCCTCATCCACCGCCTTGTGTACCAAATCGACCAGCTGTTTTGTTTTGCCGGTTCCTTTCAGACCCATGATTAACCGAACCAAGATCATCACACTCCTTGTTTTTGTTACCCGTATTCTATCATCTTTCCCCGGCTCCTGCAACGAAAATATGAAAATTTCAAAAGAAAATTTTACCGGAGCGCCGCAAACCGGACATTATGCTCCCGGTTTACCCAGCATACGGAACATATTTTTCTTATACGCCTCCACGCCGGGCTGGTCAAATGGGTTGACTCCCAGCATATAGCCGCTGATGGCACAGGCCGTCTCGAAGAAGCATACCAGCTCTGCAAAGCCATCCTCGTCTCTCCGGGGCACAGATATGCCGATGTTCGGCACACCGCCGGCCACATGAGCGGCCTTCACCGCCTCCATCGCCACGCGGGAAATCTCCCCCAAGCCGCGCCCGGCCAGGTAATTCAGGCCGTCCGCATCGCCCATGGAAAAGGGCACCTCATAGTCCCGCAGAGGGCGTTCAAAGCTGACCACCGTCTCCATCAGAGTACGCGGGCCCTCCTGGATATACTGTCCCATGGAATGCAGGTCGGCGTTATATTCCACCGATGCAGGATAGATACCCACGCCGTTTTTCCCTTCGCTCTCCCCGAAAAGCTGCTTCCACCACTCCGCCATATAGCGGAAGGAGGGCTCATAGCTGGCCAGCAGCTCGATGGTCTTGCCCCTGGCATAAAGGGCGTTACGGGCAGCGGCATACTGCCACGCAGGATTTTCTGCGCTGCGCTGATCAAGATCGTACATAGCCTCCGCTGCCGCGCCCACCAGCGTTTGGATATCGCACCCGGCAGCGGCCAGGGGCAGCAGCCCTACGGCGGACAAAACGCTGTATCGCCCGCCCACATCGTCCGGGACGACAAAGGTCTCATAACCCTCATCATCCGCGATGGTCTTCAGCACGCCTCTTGCCGCGTCTGTAGTGGCATAGATGCGTTTTTTCGCCGCTGCGCCGTATTTCTTTTCAAGCAGGCCCCGGAACACCCGGAAGGCCACAGCAGGCTCCAGGGTAGTGCCGGATTTGGACACAACATTCACAGAGAAATCCCGGTCTCCCAGGCGCTCTATTTTGTCGTTCAGATCGTCCGGGGAAAGGCCGTTGCCGGCAAAAATGACCTCCGGTCCGTTTTTCGGGCGTATCAGCTCAATGCCCGCACGGGCCCCGAGATAGCTGCCGCCGATGCCCACCACTACCAGCACCTGGCTGGTATCCCGGATACGCTCCGCTGCAGTCTGTATTTTTTTCAGCTCCTCACCCTGTACACGACGAGGAAGCTGCCGCCAGCCGGTGAACTCCGCCCCCGCCCATATGCCGTCTGCCAGGGCCTTGTGAGCCAGAGAAGCGGCGCCATAGTCCGGTCCTGCACTGTCCAGAAATCCCAGCGCGCCGGAAAGATCGACCTTTACCATAAGAAGCGACCTCCTGCCAATTAATATACGCTCCAAAGATCTGTTATTATTATAGCGCAGAAGATCGCGTTTTTCAAGCTTGTTTTTTCTGCCGAGTGGGGCAAAAGGCTCATATTATGGCGCTTTTTTACCCAAAAACGGGGCGTCTATGCCACATTTCGCCCAATCAGCGCTCCGAACAGGCCGCCGTAGATATCCCAGAAGCTCAGTCGTTCCACATCCGCCGAGGCCACGACGTTGATCTTCGCCAGCATCGTCTCCCCGCTGTATACAGTCAGTGTTCCCAGGCTCTGCCCTGCATATACCGGCGCGGTCACAGAATCCACCAGGGACAGGTCGTATGTCAGGTCAGAGAGAGCGCCCTTCTCCTCCAGGATATACTCATCCCCCACATACACCGGCTGAACGCTGTCCACCGTTCCCAGGGAAACCGGCACCGGGGGCAGCGCCTGCCCCGGACGCAGGGAAGCCAGATCGTAATTGGCGAAGGCATAGCTCAGAAGGGTCTTGGCATCCTCGAACCGGTCCGCAGAGGTGTCTGCGTGAAGCACCACGGCGATATACTCCACCCCGTCCCGCTCCGCCGTTGCAGAGAGACAATACATGGCCTTGGAGGTAAACCCGGTCTTCAATCCCGTGGCCCCGTCATAATAGTAGATCAGCTTATTGGTGTTGGAAAGGACAAACTCTCCATCCCGGATGGTGTCCATCCAGATGGTCGTATAATCCTTTATCATATCATGGCTTATAAGCACCCGGCTCATAAGGGCGATATCATAGGCAGAGGTATAATGCTCGTCATCGTCCAGCAAGCCGGTGCAGTTGGTGAAATGAGTGTCCTCCATCCCCAACTCCGCCGCCCGCTGGTTCATCCGCTGCACGAAGGCTTCTTCCGTGCCGGAGATAAGCTCCGCCAGGGCCACGGCGCAGTCGTTTGCGCTTACCACCGCCACACACTTGAGCATTTCGCCCACAGTCATCTGCTCTCCCTGCTCCAGCCATATCTGACTGCCTCCCATGGATGCGGCGTTGGCCGAGGCCGTCACCACCGTATCCAGCGATATACTCCCTGCCTCCACAGCCTCCACCACCAGCAGCATGGTCATCACCTTGGTAACGCTGGCAGGGGAGCAATGCTCGTGGGACTCCTTTTCATAGATCACCTGACCGGTAGAGCTTTCCATCAGCACTGCGTAGGGCGAGGATATGGTGATATCGTCCCCCTCCAGCTTCTCAATCGCCAGCGCCGGTTCTGTCAGTAAAACGGCGGCCAGTATCACCGCCAATAGCTTTTTCATAGGTCACACCCCCATACCCAATGGATATGGGGGCTTTTCCAGTTTTATGACGGCTTTTCCAACTCACTCCGGCAGATGCAGGGTGAACCGACTCCCAACGCCGGGAACGCTGTCCAGGGTCATGTATCCACCGTGGGCCTGGGCTATCTGCCGTACCATGGCAAGGCCGAGCCCGGCGCCTCCCTCATCACCCCGGGATGTATCCACCTGATAGAATCGCTGCCAGACCTTTTCCTGCTCCTCCGGAGAAATGCCGATGCCGTCGTCCCGCACCTCAAGCAGCGCCTCTCCGCTCTGCCTCCGCACGGACACCCACACATGCCCCTCCGGGCGGCCATATTTGAATCCATTATCAATGAGGTTTGCGATCAGTCGTCCCATCAGCGCAGGGTCCGCCTGGACCGTCACCGGCACAGGACAGTCGATTTCTACCTGCCGGTAATCCTGTTCCTGACAGACAGAGCGTGCCAGCTCTCCCAGCTCCACCGGCTCCGGCTTTGCGATCTCTGTTCCCTGCTCCAGCCGCGTCATGCTCAGAAGCTGGGCAATCAGGTCGCTCATTCGCACCGCCTGACGGTGTATCATGGTGATGGTCTCCTCCCGCTCCTCCGGGGTCTCGTCATATTTCTCTGCATACTCGCAGGCGCCTTTTATGATAGAGACCGGCGTGCGCAGCTCATGAGAAGCGTCAGCCGTGAACTGCTTTTCCGCCTCAAAGGACCGCTCCAGCCGCTGGAACAGCTGGTTGAACGTATCCGCCAGGCGGGTAAACTCATCCCGCCCCGGAGGCAGGGCGATGCGCTGGCTCAGGTCGCTTGCCTCGCTGATGGCCGCCGCGGTGGCGGATATACTGTCCAAGGGCTTAAAGGATTTCCGCACGATGACATAGCTGCCCGCCGCTACCAACACCAGGAAAGCGGGCAGGGCGATGAGCGCCACAGTGATAAGGTTTTCTGCGGTCTGCTCCGTATCCGGCGCGGCCATGACACCCCGAATCCACACACCGTCCTCCCAGCCGGAGGCAAGCCACAGATCCATCACCAGGTAGTCCTGCTCCCCCACGGATACCGTCCGGGTCACGCCGTTCTGAAAGGACTCCGACGCCCCTGTAAAGGCCACGGGCACCTGTCCTGCCAGAAGTGTCTCTGACCGACTGTAGATAAGCGTAGTGACGCCGCTGTGGTAGTAGCTGAAGTCTCCGTCCACGGAAAGCGCCCCATCCTCATAGCTGACGAGCTGAAGGTTATTCTGCACCGTTTGGGACAGCTCCCGCATGGCAGTCTGGGTAGCCACTGTGCTGCTGATGAACAGCATAAACCCCATCAGGAGCAGCGCCAGGATAAGCATCAGCGCTGTCAGCCACAGCGTGATGCGCAGCTTTACGGAGATACGATTCATTTTCCATCCTCCCGCAGTACCCAGCCCACGCCCCGGATGGTGTGCAGCAGCTTATGCTCCCGGCCGCCGTCTATCTTCTTCCGCAAACGGCTCATGTATACGTCGATGTTATTGGAGTTGCCGGAGTATTCATAATTCCATATCTGGTTTTCCAGCTGCTCCCGGCTCAGTACAACGCCTGCATGGCGTATCATATATTCCAGGATGGTGAACTCCTTCGGCAGAAGCGGGATATTCTCCCCGTCCCGCACGGCCGTGCGCCGCTCCACGTCCACCGTCAGATCGCCTACGGTAAAGCGGTTCACCCGGCTGCCTGTCCGCTGGCGGGTCATGGCCCGGATGCGGGCCAGAAGCTCGTCAAAATCAAAGGGCTTGATGAGATAGTCGTCCGCCCCCAGGTCCAGGCCCTTCACCCGGTCGGCCACTGCATCCCGGGCAGTAAGGAAAAGCACCGGGGTATCATCTCCCTTGTCCCGGAGGCGCTGCAAAAATCCATATCCGTCCAGCCGGGGCATCATAACATCCAGAATGATGCCGTCATACTCCGCCCCCAGCAGATGGTCCAGCGCCTCCTCCCCGTCAAAGCAGCCGTCCACGCTGTATCCCGCCTTCGTCAGCGTCTTTACAATAAGCCGATTCATATCCTTCGCGTCCTCTACCACTAATATCCGCATGACCCGCACCTCCTGTATCGCTTTGTTGAGATTATAACATATCCGGGCAATTCGGGCAACACAAAAGGAGCGGCGCAAAGCCGCTCCCCTGTAGATCTTCGGTTCAGTTTACTGTGAGGCTTCCGCCGGTGAAGGCGTCAGCTCCGGCGCTGTAATAGATGATATAGAAGCAATAGAGCCCGTCCTCCGGTATCTCAAATGTGTAGGACTGATCCGCTTTCTGGACAACATCGCACTCAGTAGCGACGCCGTCCTGCGTCATGCCGTAGGCCAGATAGCAGACCTCGTCGGTGGGCAGCGTCAGGGTAACGGTGTCCCCGGCCTTCAGGTCATACCCTTGGCTCCCCTCCGGGTAGAAGATGGCCATATGACCATTGGAGATGATGAAGTCCTCAAAGCTGCCGTCCTCTCCCACGGCAACCTCCGTGATGCTGTTGGGTATCATATCCATGGTGTCCACATCCACCAGGGTGGTGCTGTCCCGCACGGCCTGCCCCCTGGCCTCTAACAGTCCCTGCTCATAGGCGGCGGCTTCCTCCGCCGTCAGGGTGAATTCCTCGTTCCCGTTTTCGTCATAATAGGTGACGTTTCCATCCCTGTCAACGCTCTGAGACGAGGTCTGAGAGGCGCTGTCAATAAGCGCCTGTATCTGTCTGTTCGTCAGGCCCTCCGTGGAGGCAAAGCCCGTCCACTGACTGACAGCGTAGGCCGCGCCGGAAAGGGCCAGCACCGCCGCCGCGACGATAGCCGCGACGCCCGCCTTGGAAATGCGGCGGCCCCGCCGGGGCGCGCCCTGTGTATCGTGTAATTTTCTCATGGTGACCTCCTTAATCTTTTCGGCGGAGACCATTCCATCCTCCGGCAGCTCCAAATCAAAGCCGTCGGTGGTGTCCAGCATATCGGAAATTTTAATCTTCAACTGTGTAGCCTCCTTGTGTCAGAATCTCCCTGAGCCTGGCCCGGCCCCGGTGCAGACGGGTCTTGACCGTGGCGGGCTTCATTTGAAGCCTGTCCGCAATGTCTCCCACCGGCTGACAGTAGTAGTAATACCGCAGGAATATCTCCCTGTCCGGCTGTCCCAGGGACAGGACGGCCCGGTATACGATTTCCCGCTGCTCCTGCTCCTCCAGGCCGCGCTCCATATCGCCGTCAGCAATGGACAGGACGTCGCCCTCCAGCGGCAGCTCTATATTAGACTTCCGCAGGAACATTTTTGCCTTGTTCCGGGCGATAGCCGCAAGATATGCCTTGGCCTTGCCTGGCTGAACCCTTTTCCCGCTCTGCCAGAAGGCCATGAACACATCCGCCGCGGCTCCTCCCTGTCCTGGATCGTCATGGCTCCGCCGGTGACGGTATGCAGCACCGCGCCCACATAGGCGGCGTACCGGTCGATGAACCAGCCCAAAGCCGCCTCATCTCCCCGCGCCATCCGCCGCAGCGCCTCCTTTTCATTCATCCTGTCACCTCCCCGGCGTTTGTAACGGTACCGTTTTCACCTATCATATTGCAGAAAACGGCTGTTTGGTTTCACCGCATAAGATTTTCTCCCATGTATAAAACAGGCCCCGGCGCGTTCTGCCGACACGCCAGGGCCGTGATCGTTCGATCTGTTCCTTTTTCTATGATACGCTCTCCCTTCGTCGCTGTCAAGCATCAGGGGCTCTGTTCCCGTCACATCGCCTCATGCAGCCATTCCAGGGCGTCGGCAAGCGTCCCAAGGCCGTCCATCAGGCCGCAGGAGACGGCCTCCTCGCTGTCCAGGATGGTTCCCACATCGTTCGCTATCTCCCCGGTGCGGAGCATATAATCCAGAAACAACTCCCGGCTGATGCGGGAGTTTGCTGTGACGAAGCGGACGATGCGCTCCTGCGTGCGGGCAAAATAGTCATAGGTCTGGCTGACTCCAATGACCATTCCGTTCAACCGGACCGGATGGATGGTCATGGCGGCGGAGGGGGCTATCAGACTGCGCTTCGCGGCCACGGCCAGGGGCACGCCGATGGAATGGCCGCCCCCCAGCACCAGAGAGGCCGTGGGCTTTTTCATCCCGGCGATAAGCTCCGCGATGGCGAGGCCCGCCTCTATGTCTCCGCCCACGGTATTCACCAGAATGAGCAGCCCCTTCACGTCCGGCGATTCCTCCACCGCCGCCAGAAGGGGCATGACATGCTCGTATTTCGTAGTCTTGTTTTCCTCCGCTAGCACCTGATGGCCCTCTATCTGACCGATGATGGTAAGAACCTGAATCGCCGAAGGCGCCGCCGTGCCCATGTTCCGAATATCGTCCATGCTGTCCATAAAAATCACCCAAAACCAGTTTTCCCGGCTTTGGGTGATTTTATGCGGCTGTACCGCTGTTTATCAAGGGCGAGGGATTTTGTTCGCTGACGAGGCGCGACAGCGAAGGCATACATAGGTACGTCGAGGAGTCGCAACGAAGCTCAGCGGACAAAAGACCCGTCCTCAGGCGTTATATGCCGCCTTCATGCACTTATAGGTCATGTAGCAGTCCAGCTTGCTGGTGGTCTCGAAGGGGGCGTGCATGGACAGGACAGGCACGCCGGCATCGATGGTGTCGATGTTGCGGCCAGCCATATAGAGGGCTACGGTGCCACCGCCGCCCTGGTCTACCTTACCAAGCTCGCACATCTGCCAGGTAACGCCGTTTTCATCGCACAGGCGGCGGAGATAGGCCACCACCTCCGCGCTGGCGTCGCTGGCCCCGGATTTTCCGCCGGAGCCGGTGAATTTGCAGAGGCCCACGCCGTAGTTAATCCGGGCGCTGTTGCTCTTTTCGCTCACATCGGCATACAGCGGGTCATAGGCCGCCGTCACATCGGCAGAAATGCAGAAGCTCCGGGAGAAGCAATCCTCCACAGTGCATCCCCCGCCGCAGAGGCACTGGATGAAATACTCGAAGGCGTGGCTGGTCATGCCGGTAACGCCATAGGAGCCGATCTCCTCCTTATCCGCCAGGATGCAGACGGCAGTGCGCTCCGGCTCCTCCAGGGAGAGAATGGCCGCCAGCTCCGCATAGGCGCATACCCGGTCGTCCTGGCCATAGCCGCCGATGAGACTGCGGTCAAGCCCCAGCTCCCGCACGTCGAAGGCAGGGACGGCCTCCAGCTCAGCAGAGATAAAGTCCGCCTCCGTAATGCCGTAGCGGTCGTTCAGGAGGCTCAGAACCGCCAGCTTCACCCGGTCAGAGCCATCCCCGGCATACGGGACGCTCCCCGCCAGCAGACACAGCTTTTCTCCCTCCACGCCCTTGGTCATGGTCTTAGACATCTGATCCTTCGCCAGATGGGGCAGAAGGTCGGTTATGACAAACTGGGGGTCTCCCGGCTCCCGGCCGATGGCAACGTCCACCGTGGAGCCGTCCTTCATAGCAATCGTCCCGTGCAGCTCCATGGGAATGGCTGTCCACTGGTATTTCTTAATGCCGCCGTAATAGTGGGTGCGCAGATAGGCAAGCTCCCCGTCCTCATACAGGGGCCGCTGCTTCAGATCGAGCCGGGGCGCGTCTACATGAGCGGCGGTGATGACGCAGCCGTTTTTCATAGGCTGCCTGCCTCCTACGGCCAGCATCAAGCCCTTGCCCCGGTTGCTGTAATATACCTTCTCCCCTGCCTGAATAGGACCGTTCGACGGATCATAAGGGGCAAAACCCACAGCTTCCGCCAGGCGGATGGCCTCTTTTACCGCCTCCCGCTCCGTGCGGGCCACATTCAGATAGTCCATATAGCCCCGGCAGTATTCCTCGCAGGTCAGACGCTCCTGTGCATCCAGCAGGTCATAGCCGTTTTTCTGCTCATAGAACAGCTTTTCCTTTATCTCGTCCATTTTACGATTCCTCCAGAATTCTTTTAAAAAGTTCATCGCAGGCCCGGCGGAAATCCTTCCGGCTTCCGTCGTTTCTGAGAATGTGTGTGCAGTTTTCGGTATAGTAGCTGTCCGGCCGCTGGGCGCGGATGCGCTGGGCGGCGTATTCGGCAGATATGCCCTCCCGCTCCATCAGCCGGGTGATACGCAGCTCTGCCGGAGCCAGCACCCCTACCGTGGCGACGCAGTCATCCCGGAGGCCGGTGTCCAGGATATTGATGGCATCCACCGCCCCGTATCGACCTCCCGCAGCGGCGTGGCAGGCCAGCATATGGTCGATGGTGGACACCACATAGCGGTCTGTAATGCTTCTCAGGTCGCCCAACGCCTGGGGGTCAGAAAAGGCCACGCTCCCCAGCTTTTTACGCTGCAAAAATCCATTTTCCACCGCGCCGGGGAACCTGGCGTTGATCTGCTCCAGCATAGGAGCACAGCTTTCGCACAGATCATAATACACCTTATCCGCATCGATGACAAGAGCCCCCATGTCACGCAATGCGTCCAGAGCGGTGGTTTTTCCCGCCCCCGTGCCGCCGGTGATGCCAACGACCTTCAGGGATTCGATCAGCGCTCTTTCAATATCCTTTTCCAGCAATGCCCCCTGACGCAATATCTGATACGGTGTTACCGTCAGGTCTATCACGGTGCTCTCCCGGCCGATGCCGCAGGGTCCGCCGTCAATGATACCATCTATCCGGCCACTGAAATAATCCAGCACCTGCTCCGCCGTTTTTGGGCTCGGCTGACCGGAGGGATTGGCCGAGGGCGCGGCCAGAGGCAGGCCACAGGAGCGCAGCAGGGAAAGGGTCTTTTCACTGTCCGGGCAGCGCAGGCCCACCGTATGGCCTCCGGCAGTAACCACAGAGGGTATGTCCTCCCCCGCCTCCACAACGATGGTCAGCGGCCCGGGCCAGAAAGCCTCCGCCAGGACATATGCCCCCCGGGGAATGCATCTCCCATATTTTTCCAGTCCCGACCTGTCCGGTACCATCAAACTCAGCGGCTTGGCCGTGGGACGGCCCTTCACCGCATATAGGTTCTCCACCGCCGCTTCGTCCAGACCGTTAGCCGCCAGGCCGTATACGGTCTCTGTCGGAACAGCCACCAGTCCCCCGCCCTGTATGATGCCGGCAGCGGGCGTTATATCATCCTTGAATATCCTGGTCTCCATGTTATCATCCCTCCTGACGCAGCCGCTCCGCCTGATCGGCAGTCACCAGCGCGTCTATCAGCTCATCCAGATCGCCGTCCATGACGCTGTCTATCTTATAAAGCGTCAGCCCGATACGATGATCTGTCACCCGGCCCTGGGGAAAGTTATAGGTGCGTATCCGCTCGTTTCGCATCCCGGTGCCTATCTGGTGGCGGCGGGTATCGGCCACCGCATCCGCCTGCTTCTGCCGCTCCGCCTCTGCCAGACGGGAGGCCAGTATGGACAGGGCGCGGGCCTTGTTTTTATATTGGCTCCGCTCGTCCTGGCACTCCACCACCGTGTTGGTGGGGATATGGGTGACGCGGATGGCAGTCTCCGTCTTATTTACCTTCTGGCCCCCGGCCCCGGAGGAGCGGAACACGTCTATGCGTATCTGGGACATATCGAGCTTGAACTCCACCTCATCCAGCTCCGGCAGAACAGCCACCGTGGCTGTGGAGGTATGCACCCGGCCCTGGGTCTCCGTTTCCGGCACCCGCTGGACCCGATGGACGCCGCTCTCGAATTTCAGGCGGGAATAGGCTCCCTCTCCCTCAATGATAAAGCTGACCTCCTTGATGCCGCCAAGGTCGGTATCGTTTAGATTGGCAAGGCGCACCTGCCAGCCCCGGCGTTCGGCGTACATGGAATACATCCGGTACAGACTGGCCGCAAACAGAGCCGATTCCTCCCCGCCGACGCCGCCCCTGATCTCCACTATAACATTCCGGCTGTCGTTGGGGTCCTTGGGAAGCAGCAGGGTCTTTAAGGCTGTCTCCGCCTCCGGCAGGGCAGTCTGGGCAGCCGTCAGCTCCTCCTGGGCCAGGGCGCGAAGCTCCTCATCCGTTTTTCCGTCCAGCAGGCCCTCCGCCTCCTCTATGGCTCCTCGCAGGCGTTTTACCGCCCGCCAGGCCGCCACCACCGACTCCAGCTCCTTTTGCTCCTTAGCCAGAGCGGCATACTGGCCCGGCTCATCGTATGTAGCCGGGTCAGCCATGCGAGCCTGGAGCTTTTCGTATTTTTCCTCTATCTGTGTTAGTTTTTCGTCCATATCCTCACAGTGTCGCAGGGCTGGTCCGCCAGTCGGAGCCGCCCGCTCTTTCCTCCGCCGCCTGATAGCCCAGGACATAGAAGTCCCGCGCATTCGCCGTAAGCTCAAATATCTCCTGCGCCGGGCCGGAAAGCTCCCTGGCCGCAGCCGGTTTGGTTATGACCGGCACAGCGGCCTTCTCTCCCATATTCCGCAGCAGGGCTCTGCCCCTCTCCGTAGAGGCCAGAAGCCTAGCATAGGGCGGCCGTTCGGGAATGCTGTCCGCCCGAATGCCCAGAGCGGCGCATATCACCATCCGCCGCAGGCGGCTCAGGGGATAGCGCTTGGTCTTAACAGCGGACAGTATGCCCTGTACGCTGCCCTCGCTGCGAACAGCCTTATACAGTCTGTTTCCAAGCCCCTCCGTGGCGTCCGGCAAAGCGCAGAAATCCTCCTGCTTCAGCATCCGCAGGCGAGACAGAAGCGCCTCCTCCAGGCTCAGCATGGTCACAGGTCCCCGCCCCTCCGCCGTCTCTGCGGCAGCCAAAGGCCGGGCGGGAGCCGGCACATAAGGGCCTATATCCTCCCCCGCTTCCATCATGGCCCGAAGCTGACTGGCACTGCGCGATTTTCCCGCGGAAAACCGATCATGCTGTGTAGCAGCCCGCCTGGTGGTCACCGGCATCATTTTGGAGCCGATGGCAAACAGCGCTTTCAGATACTCCACGCCTAATATGTTATTGGGGGTCTGCAAAAGCTTCGATTCCTCCCCCAGCGTCTCATGGAGAACCTTCTCCCGCGCTGCCGCATAGGACATACCGCTCGCCATGGTCTCCTTCACCCGCTCCACATTTTCCGGTTCCGTCGCCGCCAGGGCCAGGGCCGTCAGCGGTGCGAGACTGCCCGCCTCACTTCCAAAGGACAGATGGGTCACCACACCCAGGCTCTCCAGCAGGCCTACCGCCCCCATAGCGAATCGCTCCGCCGAAGCGCCGCACCAGGGCAGAGGCAGCTCGAACACCAGATCAGCCCCACACAGGGCCGCCGCCTTCGCCCGAACATGCTTATCAAAGGCCGCCGGCCCGCCCCGCTGGATAAAATCTCCGCTCATGACGCAGACCACCGGTGCTTCATAGTCTATGATTCTCCGGCTCTCCAGGAGATGTTCGTAATGTCCATAATGGAAGGGGTTAAACTCCCCTACGACACCAATTACGTTCATGGGCACACTTCCTCTTGCGTTTTTTGAAAATTGCGTTAAAATAGTAGAAGGATTTTATATATTTACCATTTTACACACTTTATCATTTTTTTACAAGATGAAAGGACACCACCATGAAAATTCTTGTTATCAACTGCGGCAGCTCTTCCCTGAAGTATCAGCTTCTGGACATGGAGGGGGAAAAGCTCCTGGCCAAGGGCCTGTGCGAGCGTATCGGCATCGACGGCCACCTGTCCCACAAGCCCCAGAACGGCAAGCCCGTTTTCGACGAGGACGTGGCCATGCCCACCCACACCGAGGCCATCGCTGCCGTGCTGGATAAGCTGACCAGCGCTGAATACGGCGTGGTGAGCAGCATGGACGAGATCGGCGCTGTGGGCCACCGTGTCGTGCATGGCGGAGAGAAATTCGCCCAGTCTGTTCTGATCAACGATGAGGTCATGGCCGCCATCAGCGAGTGCATCCCCCTGGCCCCGCTCCATAACCCCGCCAACATCACCGGCATCGAGGCCTGCAAGGCCGTTATGGGCGATGTGCCCCAGGTGGCCGTGTTCGACACCGCCTTCCATCAGACCATGCCCGGCAAGGCGTTTATGTATGCTATCCCCTATGAGTACTATTCCGACCTGAAGGTCCGCCGCTATGGCTTCCACGGCACCAGCCACCGCTATGTTTCCAAGCAGGCCGCCGCCCTCCTGGGCAAGCCCCTGGAGGAGCTGAAGCTCATCTCCTGCCATATGGGCAACGGCAGCTCCATCTGCGCCATCGACGGCGGCAAGAGCGTGGATACCTCCATGGGCTTCACCCCCATCGCCGGTCTGCCCATGGGCACCCGCTGCGGCGACATCGACGTGTCCATCCTTGAATATCTGGCCGCCAACACCGGCAAGGACATTAAGGAGCTGACCAACATCCTGAACAAGAAGTCCGGCGTGCTGGGTGTTTCCGGCGTATCCTCCGACTTCCGCGATCTTGACACCGCCGCCGGTGAGGGCAACGAGCGCGCCGCTCTGGCTCTGGATATCTTCCATTACAGCGTTGCCAAGACCATCGGCGCATACGCCGCCGCTATGAACGGCGTGGACGGCATCATCTTCACCGCCGGCATCGGTGAGAACAGCGCCTCTACCCGCGCCGCCATCTGCCAGTATCTGACCTATCTGGGCATCGAGATCTGCCCCGTCTGCAACTCCAAGCGAGGCGAGGACATCATCATCTCCACCGAGGACAGCAAGGTAAAGGTCATGGTCATCCCCACCAACGAGGAGCTTGTAATCGCCCGGGATACCAAGGAGCTCGTGGAGGCGTAAGCCCCCCGGCACAGTCAGCTTCAGGGCTGTAAACCGTGCAATCAAAGAGGCACCGCAGCAAAGATCAGCGCTGCGGTGCCTTTTCGGCCGATTTTTCAATCCCTCACCCATCGTAAAAAGGTCTTGTGGTGAATGCCCAAAGACACCGCAGCAGATCTGGCAGTGACCCTATGCTGCCGGTACGCCAGCTTCATTTCTTCAAACTGTTCCGGCCGCTCCATCGGGGGACGGCCCAGCTTAACGCCCTTCGTTTTCGCCGCCGCGATCCCTTCCTGCTGCCGCTGGTGGTTAAATTCCCGCTCCGTCTGCGCTACATAGCTCAAAATCTGAAGCACAAGATCCGAAATAAACACACCGGTCAGGTCCTTATCCTTCGCTCTTGTGTCCAGCAACGGCATATCCAGGACAACAATAGCCGTCTGCATCTCCTTTGTGATCACACGCCACTGATCGATGATCTCCTCATAATCCCTTCCAAGCCTGTCAATGCTCTTGAGCACAAGAGTGTCGCCGGGTTCAAGCCTTTTCATCAGCGCAATATAAGCCGGCCTGTTAAAGTCCTTTCTGGACATCTTATCTATGTAGATATTTTTGTCCGCCACCCCGAAGTCGTGCATAGCGATCATTTGCCTGTCCTCGTTCTGTTCCTTTGTACTGACGCGGACATAGCCATATGTGTTTTGCATGATTCCCTCCTTTTGTCCCAGTCACTTCTACCCATGCGCCAATGACCGGACAAGTTGAGATTTTGGCGCTAATGATATTTTAGCTCATATTAGCGCCGTACAACTAAGATGGCGAACCAATTGAATATTACACTTTTTCGATAAAATATTCCAATTTTCTGATATCCGGCATCCAGAAATATATGCCTCTTAGCGCTGAAATACAAACAAAGCGCCCGATGTGACTCGAAAATCACATCGGACGCTTGAACTTATGCTATTGTATTTGCGCTTATTGCATATAATCCGGGAGCTGATAGCCGGCCCCGCTGGGCTCGCTCTCTATCATGACCAGGATCGCATCGCGGATACCCTCCACCATCACGTCCTGATCCTCGGCAGCTGTGTTCACCATCTGGTTTCTGCTGCTGGTATAGAACCAAAGGCCCTCGTCCTCTGCCAGGGTCTCACCGTCGGAATTCTGGAGGTTCTCCACGTCCACACCCATCTCGGCAAGCTCTTCCTGCGTATAGAACACCCAGGTGGCCTCCGGCAGCGTGTCGCCCCAGCTGTAATCGCCGGTGCCGCTGCAATATACTTCGATGGTATAAGCATGGATATTAAACTTACCATACGCATAATCGATCAGCTCTGCGGTGGTGGGGTAATCGTCATAGGAGCTGGAGCTGTAGAAATCCCGGCCTGTTCCCTCGGAAGCAGCCTCGGCCATGGCCGCCGCAGTCTCCGCCATAAAGGGGATCTCCACATCATCCTCCTCGGTCTCATCATAGGCACGATAGCACCAGGGATAGAGGACGGACTGCTCGCCGGTGTGCAGGACGGTCAGAGCATTGATCTCATGGGTCTGCAGGAACTGCTGGACGGCCTGGACCTCCGGCTCAGTAGCCGGGCCGGTGCCGTTAGTGGTGGTCACGGAGCCGACCAAGGAAACATCCTCCAGCACGTCGGTCTCGATGTCATACCGGCCCCACTGATAGTCAAAGGTACGGTTCAGATCAATGCCGCTGTTGCGGGGATCGTCGCCCAGAACGCCATTGCCGTCCCAGTCGGAGCTTTCCATACCAAAGTAGGTCATGCCCTCCGGCAGATTATACGGAGAGGTTGGCTCCATATCGGCAGTGCCGCTGTAAAGGGTGGCGATAAAGCCGTCGCCGTCTATGTCGTTATAGGGATCGCTGAATACCACGCCGTCACCGTTCAGGTCGCGGGGGCGCAGGTTTTCTCTGGTGTTGATGACGAAGGACTGCTCATAGCCGTCCGGGTTGATGCTGGGAATGACATAGATGATGTAGTTATCCAGCAGGTTCTGCACATATTCCGTGTCAGAATTCAGAAGCATCCACCAGGCAAAATACATGGCGCAAGACGCAGCCTCCCGCTCACCGCCGTGAATCGGTCCGATAACGGCGATGCCGGTCTTATCCTCCTCAGCGATATCCTGGTTCGTGATTTCCAGGCACCACAGATCCCGCTCCTGCCAGGAGGTACCGATGGAATACAGGGTAGAGATCTCGGGATAGGTCTCTGCCAGCGCTTCGACCTGGTCCTCCAGCTCTGCATAGGTGTATCGGGCAGTCCAGTCAATCTCCAGCCCTTCCGGGATGACCTCCGGCGTGCCGGGCACCTCAAGGGTGGTCTCGCCGCTTGCCTCGGCGCTTGCCTCGGCGCTCGCCTCATCGCTGGCCGCGAATGCAGCCGTGCCGGACAGCATCAGCGCTATGGCCAGCATCATGCAAAGGAGCTTGCTCAAACGATTTCTTTTTTTCATACTGTTTTTCCCTTCTATAAAATGGATTCGAGGCCGCAGGGCCTTCCGGGTAAAAGCCCCTGCAAAACCTCCGCGCCGTTCTTTCACATTAGCGCACTACCATTATAAAGTGTTACATCAATAAAATCAAGCAGTTTTGCAAGGGAATACAAAAATATTGGCGGCATGACGATAAAAGGCGGCCCTGCCTTGACTTTTTTGCAATTTTCCATAAAATATAGATGTGAGCAGGAGGAGGCGTATTCCTATGGACATCAATCAGCTGAAATATTTCATCGCCGTGGCGCAGACACTGAACTTTTCCGAAGCCGCACGGCGGTGCGGCATCACCCAGCCGTCCATCAGCCACAGCATCGTGGAGCTGGAAAAGCAGCTTGGCGCGCCCTTATTTCTTCGCTCCCGGAAGTCCGTATCCATGACGGATGCAGGCCGGGAGCTTCTGCCAAGGGCTATTGAGATCGTGGACATTGCGGAAAAAACCGCTCTGCGGATCCGGCAGATGGAACAGGGCGATTCCGGCAGCCTGTCCATTTCCGCCCTGACGACATGCAGCGCTGTACTATCCCAGTGCCTGACTGTATTCTCCTCCCGCTATCCGAATATTCTTACGGACATAACCTTCACCTCCGGCCGCGGGCAGCTCACCGCTATGAGCGAGGCGAAATATGACTTTCACTTCGCCGTCCGGGAGATGGTCCCCGCCGGGGACAGCTTCGATATGCTCCAGTCCCACACCGACCGGCTGTGCGTGGCCATTCCCGCAGATCGCCCCCTGGCGGATATGCCGCTGGATTTTTCCAAGCTCCGGGACGAGCGCTTCATCGCCGTCTCTGAGACGGACAGCCCCAGCCTGCACCGGCAGATCATGGATGTCTGCGCTGCCCGGGGCTATAAGCCCAACGTGGTGTGTACCTACGACCGGGCAGAGGCTGTGCTTTTGTCTGTAGGAGCAGGCATGGGCGTTTCCATCATCCCGGAGGGCATCAGCCGGGTATTTTACGCAGAAAACGTCCGCTTTATCCCCATCCCCGAGGACGACGCTGTACGCTCCTATGTAGTCGCCTGGCGCCGCTCCATGCCCAATCCCGCTGCCAAGCTGTTTCTGGATGTTGTCCGCAAGCAGTTCTGCGGCAGACAGTGAGCGAGCTGCAAAGGAGGATACCAGATCAATGAGCGTCACACTGAACGATATCCTGTCCCTTCCCTCTCTGCGCCGGTCTACCGTCCTCGCCGGGAAGGAAGGCTTATCAAAGATCATCACCTCCATCTCCGTACTGGAGTGCTCCGCGCCGGGAGCCATATATGACGAGCTGTTCACCGGTGCGGAATTCGCTGGCGGCGAGGTAATCATCACTGCATTTGCCGGCATCCCCACAGATGTGGATACACAGCTTCAGCTCCTGAAGCAGTTTGCCTCCGTGGGTGAGATCGGCATTATCCTATATTATGTGGGCATCATTATGCCGGACGTGGACGAACGATTCCTCCGCCTGGCTGACAGCCTGGCCTTCCCGGTCATCTGTATGCCGCGAAATGATTTCAGCCTCCGTTACAGCGAGGTCATCTGCGAGGTGATGGATGCCATCGTCCGGGACCAGGCCGGCAGCACCACCTTTGCCCTGGACCTGCTGGAGCAGGCCTCCCAGCTGGACGCTCACAACCGGACCATGGACTCCGTTCTCCGCCTTGCCAGCGATCAGCTCCGGGTAAACCTGATACTGACCGATGCAAACTACAGGCCTCTGAACATCGCCGCCTGGCCACGGAACCAGAAGCCCCCGGCGGAGACCTGGATACAACGGCAGACACGAACAGGGCAAATGCCGGTCCTTGTGGAAACGAATCCATCCATATGGGGCTATCGGGAGGATATGCACTTCAGCCCCGCAAGAAAGGGCTTTCTGTTCGCGTTTTCTGAGACCAGGAAGATCGACCCCTCCCTGTGGCAGCAGCTACTCAATGGCATACAGATCGCCTTCAACCTGTGGGGGCAGGATCACGACCGCCTCGATCTTTCAGAGCTGCTGAAGGCCATCATCCAGGACGATCCCATCCGGATGCGCCGCCTGGGAAACATCTATAACCTGGATGTAAACGCCCTGAGCGACGTATGGATACTTCACAATCTGAGCGGCAAGGACATCTCTCCCTGGGTCTCCCCCATCCGGGAGCTTTCCAGGGAATATTCGGATATCGCCATATGCGAGCCTTACGAAAACAACATTCTGCTGCTGCCAAGCGGTCATGTAAATTTACAGGAATCGGAGGCCTGGGCCGGAGCGCTGGCGGCCTATTGCAAAGAAAAAGAGCTGCCCCTGGTCCTGACCCGGTGTACCAGCCTGAAACGGACCTCCGACGTAAAGACCGCCTATACGGACAACCAGGCCTATATTCGGGACGCAATGATGATCTTTCCCAAACGGCGGTATTTCACACTGCAGGAGGTAGCCTTTGCAAAGCAATGCCGCCTGCTGGCGGAACAGGGCGCTGAAACGGTCTCCGCTCTGATGGAACCGCTGGAGCCCATACTCTCCTGGCGCGACGGCAAGGAGGTCATAAAGACCCTGGGAGTATATCTGTTGGATAAAAATTCCAGCATAACCGAAACAGCCGCAGAGCTTTTTGTTCATAAGAACACTGTAAAATATCGCCTGCAAAAAGCCGGTGACTATCTCGGCTTCCACATAGGCGATATGCCCCACTCCCAAAACCTGATGAACGCGCTCGCTATCCGCCGAATACTGGAAAATTAAGGCGTTGCGGTTTAAACGAACAAGCCTTTCATAACCGACGACACTTCATTGTCCTTTTGGACAATGAAGTGTCGTCTATTTTTGACCTAATATCCATTTAATCTATTAAAGCTTTTAAGTAAAATGAAGTGGAATAAATCTGTTTGTACTCAGATCGCAAAGGAGAGCATTTTACCATGACAACAGAAATCGAAAAAAAGCAAGAGGTCTTCGAGGATTACGAGACCACCCCGGTTCCTGAGGAAAAACGCTATCGCTGGTTTTCCCAGGGCATGATCTGGGCCGGCTCCGCGTTCTGCCTGGCGGCATTTTCCGTAGGCGGTATGCTGGCCGCCTCTATGAGCTTTGGCTCCCTGCTGACAGCCATCCTTCTCGGGTGCGTCATCGTAACGGTCATCGCCTCTCTGTTCGGCGTCATCGGCGCCCATACGCACTTGGCCTCTGCCTTTACGGCCCGTTTTGCCCTTGGCATCGGCGGTTCTAAGGTATTCGGCCTGATCGTGGCTCTGTCATTGTTCGGCTGGTTCGGCTATCAGTGCTCCTATTTTGCCAGCAGCACCATCGCCACCCTTCAGCTTTTCGGCTTTAGCGGCGGCAGCACTGTCATGTGGACGGTCATCGGCGGCGTCGCCATGATGATCACCGCCGTTGTCGGCATTAAGGGTATAAAGTGGCTTTCCAACATAGGCGTTCCCCTGCTGTTCCTGCTGGTGGTCATCGCCGCTGTCATCACCCTGGTCCGGGTGGATTTCTCCGTTCTGGCCGAAGCCTCTGCCGCCAGCGCAGGCGGTATGACCATTCCCGCCGCCATCACTATCATCGTCGGAAGCTTTATCGCCGGCGCCTGTTCCGTCCCGGATATCACCCGGTTTTCCAAGAAAAAGAGCGATGCCGTGGCCGGCAGCATCGTAGGCTATCTGATCTCCTTCGCGGCGATCCTGCTTTTGGGCGCTATGTTCTATTATGCCTACAGCACCTCTGACCTCTGCACCATTTTCATCCAGTACTGCGGCCTTGGCGTATTTGCGGCATTCGTGCTGATCATCTCCACCTGGACCACCAATGACAACAATCTTTACAGCTCTGTTCTCGGCATCACCAACGCCCTGGGCGATAAGGTCAAGGTTCCCCGCTGGCTCCTTACCATCATCGTCGGCCTTGTCTCCACAGCGCTGGGCGCTTTGGGAATCGTGGATTATTTCCTGGGCTTCCTGAACCTGCTGGGCGTATTCATCCCGCCTGTTGCAGCCGTTATCATTGCGGACTTTTATCTGTACAACAAGGAGGAATACGCCTTTGAGAAGGTAGCCGCGCTCCCCTCTTTTAAGGTCACCCCCTGTGTTTCCGCTCTGTTCGGTATGCTGGTGGGCATTCTCTGCAACTATGCCAATATCGGATTTTTGAATGCGATATGCTCCTATGTCCCGGCCAGTATCTTCGCCATGGTCATGGCAGTCGTATGTCTTGTCGTTCTCAATCTCATCACCAAGAGAAAATGAGGAATAAATCCAAATGAAACAAATCGGAATCACTGAAATCGAAGATATCGCCCTGGGCGCATCCCTGCTGGGCGCCGGCGGCGGCGGAGATCCTTATATCGGAAAGCTCATCGCTATCGACGCCATCAAATCCTGCGGCCCGGTCAATCTGATCGACCCGGACGAGGTGCCGGATGACGCGCTTATCATGCCGATCGCCATGATGGGCGCCCCTACGGTCATGACGGAAAAGGCCATTTGCGGCAATGAATATCAAACGCTGTATGATATCGTCTCCAAATTTTACGGACAGCCCATTTATGCGGTCATGCCGATGGAGGTCGGCGGCGTGAACTCCATGCTGCCGATTGCCGCCGCCGCCCGGCTGGGCCTGCCAATGATCGACTGCGACGGCATGGGCCGCGCCTTCCCGGAGCTGCAGATGGTCACCTTCACCATCGGCGGCGTCAAAGCCACCCCCATGGCGCTGACAGATGAAAAGGGCAACAGCATGTTCTTCTGCAACACCATCACCAATAAATGGACGGAAGATCTGGCCCGTGCGATCACCATGGAATGCGGCGGCGAGGTCACCATCTCGCTGTATATTATGTACGGCAAAACCATGAAAAGCTATGGCGTGAAAAACACGATCACCCTCAGCTCTCAGCTGGGCAGGCTGATACGCACCGTAAAAGACGCCCCCGAAAGGCTCCCGGAGGATGTCTTTCTGGAGGGCAGCCATGGCATCAGGCTTTTCAAGGGAAAGATCGCCGACGTGCTGCGGGAGACGAATGGAAAATTCAATCTTGGCCACATCATTCTAGAGGGTCTGGGCGACCACAAGGGCCAAAGCGCCGAGGTCGTTTTCCAAAACGAAAACCTCTCCGCCGTGGTGGACGGTCAGCTTCTCGCCACAACGCCGGATCTCATCTGCCTCGTGGATGCAGAGACCTTTAATCCTGTGACGACAGACGCGCTGAAATATGGTAAACGGGTCATGGTCATAGGGCTTCCCTGCTATCATATGTGGCGGACCCGGGAAGGACTTGAGCTGGTGGGTCCCCGCTATTTTGGCATCGATTCGGATTACATTCCCGTGGAGGAACGGGTGAAGGGAGCGGCGCAGAATGTATAAATTAGGCGTTGACGTAGGCGGCACCAATACGGACGCCGTCCTGATCAATGAGAAGCTGGAGGTCGTGGCCGACATCAAGCACCCTACCACAGAGGATATTTACGACGGCATATTGAACGCCATCCGGGAGGTCATCCAGCGCTCCGGCATTGATCGCCGAGAGATCACGCAGGCAATGCTGGGCACCACACAGTGCACAAATGCCATCGTGGAGCGAAGGAATCTGGCCAAGATCGGTCTGGTCCGCATCGGTGCGCCGGCCTCCACCGGCATCCAGCCCACTGTAGACTGGCCGGAGGATATCCAGAGCGTTGTGGAGGATTACATCATTATCCGGGGCGGCTATGAGTTCGACGGCCGGGAGCTCGCCCCGCTGGACACAACTGCTGCGGCAGAGTTCTTCCAGCGGATGAAGGGCCGGGTAAATTCCATCGCCATCTCCTGCGTTTTCTCCACGATTCGCACAGAGGAGGAGCTGGCCGTCGCCAGGCTGTGCCGCGAAATCATGGGCGAGGATGTCCACATCTCCATCTCCAGCGAGATCGGCTCCATGGGCCTGATCGAACGGGAAAACGCCACCATCCTGAACGCCGCGCTTTACCAGGTAGCAGAGCGCTTCACAGACGGCTTTGCCCAATCCCTGGCCGATGAGGGAATCTGCAATGCGGAAATATATCTTTCGCAAAATGACGGAACACTCATGACGATGGAGCACGCCCGGAAATATCCCATTCTGACCGTTGCCTGCGGCCCTACCAATTCTATCCGCGGAGCATCCTATCTCAGCAGTCTGAAAAACGCCATCGTCATCGACGTAGGCGGCACCACCACTGATCTGGGCGTCATTCAGAACGGGTTCCCCAGGGAGTCCAGCGTAGCCGTTACCATCGGCGGCGTCCGCACCAACTTCCGTATGCCGGATATCATCTCCATCGGTCTGGGAGGCGGCTCCGTCGTTCATCAGCATCCGGACGGCACCGTGACCGTGGGTCCGGACAGCGTGGGCTATAAGATCACCTCCAAGGCGCTGGTATTCGGCGGCGACACGATCACCGCCACAGATATCGCCGTTCGGCTCGGCATGGCTGAGATAGGCGATCCGGCCCTGGCAGCATCCATAGATGAGGACCTGGCAAAGCGGGCGCTGGAAGCTATCCGCACCATGGTGGAGGAAAGCATCGATGCAATAAAAATCTCCAACAACGCAGTAGATGTTATTCTGGTGGGCGGCGGCAGCGTGATTCTGCCGAAGGATCTGAACGGCACCGCCGCCGTCCTGAACCCCGATCACGCAGGCTGCGCCAATGCCATCGGCTCCGCTATTTCCAAGGTATCCGGAAACTATGAACAGCTTATCGATTACCTGGTTCTTCCCCGCGAACAGGCGCTGGAACAGGCCAAGGCCGAGGCCACCCGTATGGCCATAGCAGCCGGTGCTATCGAAGGGACCGTTGAGATCATCGAGATTGAAGACGTGCCTCTTGCCTATTATCCCGGCAACACCTGCCGCGTTCGGGTCAAGGCAGCAGGGGACCTCGCCTGAAAATCCTTATGAAACAGCAAAAAACGCCCAGCCATCCCTTTGGAATGGTTGGGCATTTTTTCAGTTTAGGGTCCACCCGGGCATACCCACCCAGGTTATCCACGGCACGGGCGTCACGCTGGCCAATGCTCAGAACATTCTCCATGTGGACCCCAATGTGCTGATGATTCCGGTGGTGGACGGACCGATCATGACTCAGGGCACGCTCTGGCGGGAGGATTGCAGCAATCCGCTAGTCCCTGCCCTGCTGGAGCTTCTGCGGGATAAAAACACTTGACAGCCCCCGGCTTCTGATATCGACTCCACTGTCCCGGAATTTTTCTCCTCGCCCAAAATCGTGTTTACTTACGGGTAAAAATCTGTTATTCTATATATTAAAATGATATGGATTACTGAGGAGGATGCCGCCCTTTGAGCGGCAGATATTATGGACTTTAAGGAACTGATCGGGCAGCAGCGGGCCTATTTCGCCACCGGGGCCACTCGCTCACTGGAGGGCCGGCTGGCTGCTCTGGAAAAATTACAGAACGCTGTAAAGGAATATCAGCCTCAGCTGTATGAGGCGCTGGAGAGCGACCTGAACAAAACGCCCTATGAGGCCTATCTGACCGAGCTGGGTCTTGTATACAGCGACCTGAACTATATCACCCACCACCTGAAAAAGTGGTTCAGGGACAAAAAAATCCCCGGCGGGGTCTGTCTGATGCCCAGCAAATGCCGTCTCAGCCCGGAGCCCTATGGCGTGGTACTGATCGTGAGTCCCTGGAATTATCCTGTAAACCTGAGCCTGCTGCCCCTGATGGGAGCCCTGGCCGCAGGAAACTGCGTGGTGCTGAAGCCATCCGGTCAGGTGCCCCACACCAGCTCCGTGCTGGCGGAGCTGCTGGCCAGCGTATTCCCGCCGGAGCAGGTATCCGTTGTGACCGGCACCCATGATCAATGTCAGGGCCTTTTGGAGCAGGAATGGGATTATATATTCTTCACCGGTTCTCAGGCAGGAGGCCGGGAGGTCATGCGGGCTGCGTCTGAAAATCTTGTTCCCTTCACCCTGGAGCTTGGGGGCAAAAACCCCACCATCATCGACCCTACCGCCGATCTGAAGCTGGCCGCCAAGCGCATCGCCTACGCCAAATGCCTGAACGCGGGACAGACCTGCGTGGCCCCGGACTATGTGCTGATACACGAGAGCATCCGGGACGAATTTGTGGAGGAATACCGCAAAGCCGTGGCAAAATTCTTTCCCAAGGGCGACATGAGCAGCATGGTCAGCATCGTGAACGACCGCCACTTCCAGCGGCTTCTGGGTCTCATAGAGAATGGCGCCGCCCCCGTCAGCGGAGACGCAGACCCGGAGCTGCGGATGATCCCTCCTGCCCTGCTGGTGGACGTTGACCCCGACGGCCCCGTCATGGAGCGGGAGGTTTTTGGCCCGGTGCTGCCCGTGCTTACCTGGACGGACCTGAACTGGTGCGTCAGCTACATTCATGGTAGGGGCAAGCCCCTGGCCCTGTATGTTTTTACAAAGGACGAGTCCATCGCCCGGCGCATGGCGGACGCCTGCTCCTCCGGAGCGGTATTCATCAATGACTGCCTGCTCCAGGCCGCCAGCAGCGGCGTTCCCTTCGGCGGCGTAGGCCAATCCGGGACAGGAGCCTATCACGGCAAGGCCAGCTTTGACACCTTCACCCACTACCGCCCCGTACTGGAACGGAAAAAGCTTGACCTGCCTGTGCGGTATTTTCCCTTCAACAAGCTTAAAATGAAGCTGCTCACTATATTCGTGCGGTGAGCCCTATATATTGATTCCAACGGAAGCGACGTCGCCTGATGCCGCTTCCGTTCTGTTTTACCCATTTTATCAATGATATTTTGCCTGTAAGGGCTTGACAGCATCACCATCTTTATGATATCTTTTTGATATCAAATAAACAGGAGGCCACTCACATGGAAAAAGGTGAAATTCGGGAGATTCTGCTGGAGAACCCCAAAAAAGGCATGCCTGTTCTGATCGGGGTAATCCTGTCGTATATCGTAGCTATCGGCCTGTGCGTTATTGGTGCGTTTATGTCAGGCGTTTTGGGTACCTTCCTGCTGATCGTCAGCATCGCCTGGATGTGCCTGGGCTGGATTCTTTTGTGCGGGCTGAAGACCCTCAAACCCCAGGAGGCCCTGGTGCTGACCCTGTTCGGCAACTATCTCGGCACGCTGAAGGGCGCGGGCTTTTACTGGGTAAACCCCTTCTGCACCGGGGTGAATCCCGCCGCCAAGACCAAGCTGAACCAGTCCGGTGACGTGGACGGAGGCCGCAAGCAGCCCCTGGTTATATCGGCAGACAGCATGAATGTGTCTCTGGATATGGAAACAGGAAAAAAGCTGTCTCTGAAAATGATGACCCTGAATAACGCCAAGCAGAAGATAAACGACTGCCTGGGCAATCCCGTGGAGATCGGCATCGCCGTCATCTGGCGGGTGACGGACACGGCCAAGGCCGTTTTCGCCGTGGATAACTACAAGGAATACCTGTCCCTCCAGTGCGACAGCGCCCTGCGGAACGTGGTGCGGATGTACCCCTATGACGTATCCCCCAACGTAGACACCACCGGGGACGGCATGGCGGACGATGGCAGCCTCCGGGGCTCCAGCGATGTAGTGGCAAACCGCATCCGCCAGGAAATCCAGGAGAAGGTGAACGAGGCCGGGCTAGAAATTTTGGAGACCCGCATCACCTATCTCGCCTACGCCACGGAGATCGCCGCCGTCATGCTCCAGCGCCAGCAGGCCAGCGCCATCATCGACGCCCGGAAGATGA
Source organism: Oscillospiraceae bacterium (assembly GCA_021203045.1). Taxonomy (GTDB): domain Bacteria; phylum Bacillota; class Clostridia; order Oscillospirales; family Oscillospiraceae; genus CAJOIG01. The sequence goes on from JAJQBY010000001.1 coordinate 28,668, forward strand.
TCGTGGACGGAGCCGTGGGCATGGTGGAAATGGCTCTGGAGCGGCTGAACGAGAGCGGCGTGGTAGAGCTGGACGAGGAGCGCAAGGCCGCCATGGTATCGAACCTGCTGGTCGTCCTGTGCGGTAACAAGGACGCTCAGCCCGTGGTCAACTCCGGGAGCCTGTATTAAACCGCCATGGCGGAAAAATCTGAGAAAAAACAGGTGCCACTGCGTCTGAGCCAGCAGCTGTACAACGACCTGGCTGCCTGGGCGGAGGATGATTTTCGCTCCGTGAACGGCCAGATCGAATACCTCCTGACCGAGTGCGTCAAGCAGCGCAAAAAGTCCCACCGCAAATCGTCCGACGAATGACCACCGCACCGTCAACACAAGCCACTGTAATCACATAGAAAAGCCCTATCTCATCGTCATTCCGACTTGAGATAGAACAAAATGATGAACGATCGCGTGATTTACAATAGTTTAAGAATATTTTTGTTTTTACATAAAGGTCTTATGATCTACAGATCAGCCCAAGCTGATACAAAGAGTTTGTTAGTAACCATTTGGATTGTAGCCAGGGGAATTGCTATATACTATTCGAAATCCATGCACAGAAAGATATTAAAAGCGTTACATCCAGATCTGCATCCGAATCTCTCTGAAGCGAAATCCGGTCTGTTTTTCCGTGCTATTGCCTCCTACAGAGATGGAAACCTGGAAACGATGCAAGCTATTGTTGAACTAATCACACGAGATGATACGCTCACAGAGGAAAAATCACTGCATTATGCATTATTATATAAACGAAAAAGAACAGCTTATCAAATCACTCGAGAAGATACACGAAAAACCAGCGAAGATACAAAAAACTTACCCTTATATTTTTAAGGAGTTTCTGGGCAACGAAAGCAAAGCCCTTCAGCGCACGGAAGAGCTTAAGCGCCTACACATATATCAGGCTCAGACAGAAGATTATAAAAAGCAGATAAATGCATACTACCGTAGGAGAACCGTATGACACCCTGGCACTTAAGAGAACTGATGGGGGAGCACTGTCTCGACTGGCACGATAACGTATACACTAGCAGCGATCGTCTCATGCCTGTTTTAAAGCCACTTTTCCTTCAGGATCAGACTGGAGCGCAGCAGATCAAGCCGGAATACTATGCGGACTTTCGTCTGCGGCAGTCTTTTCCTTTCAAAGGCAGGTGAGCTTTTTTCCTTTTATCGGCAAAGCTCAAGCCGAACGCCGATATCAACAGCGGGAGCGGAGTAGAGGTTCGTCGTGACGATGCCGGATATACCCGCGGCAGCGTATTGGGCAACGTTCCCCTCGTTGATGCCGCCAGCGGCAAGCACTACAACACCGGGAAAACGTCTCGTCAGTTCATCTGCCGCCGCACAAAGCTGCGGCGGGGAGAACTTGTCAAACTGAATACCATCGGCCCCTGCCTCACAGAGGGCGATAGCTTCCTCTTGTCTTTCCGTCTCCACCAGGAGCTTCTTTTCACAGCATAAGCGCTTCAGCTCCGGGATGCGTCTTAATAATTCCTCAAATCCACCCAGAATATTGCAGTGCTGCTGAAAGATCAGCACTGTCTCCGATAGGCCCAGTCTGTGCGGGACAGCCCCGCCGGCCATAACAGCTTTTATCGACAACGCCCTTGTGCCAGGATACATCTTCCGAGTGGTAAGGATCGGCAGGTCCGGAGCCACTGCGTGGGCGGCATCCACCATGCGTCTGGTCTTCGTAGCAATGCCCGACATATGGTCCAGCAAATTCTGCCCCACCTTCCATGCCATGTGGAGCCGCCCCGCCGCCCCGTGGCCACTGACAAGCTCGCTGCCCGCAGCAACAGGGGTCCCGGAAGGCACAGTGCTGTCTGGCTCTATCCCGAGGCGGCGGAATATTTCGATGACCTCCTCGCTGCCGCACACTACACAATCCTCCCGCGTGAAGAAGGATATCTCCCCCGGCTGCTCGTCTATGCCCAGCACATAAGATGTCAGATCGAAATAAGGAACATCCTCGCGGATCAGCGCATCAAAATCAACATTGGCGAGATACATCCCCAGGCCTCCCGTATTATGACGTAGCGACTTTATTGTTTAACCAATATGTGCTGAAGCCTCCCACCTTGCGGGAGGCTTCGGTACATAACCCAATGTCTGCTCAAGAGGCAGCGCCGGTGATAGTGATCTTTACAGTCCCGATTGTCACTTTATCAGCTGTCGCACTGTCCAGCGCTCCGGTCAGGGTCAAGGTCGTCGTAGCTGTTGGAGCTTCATTGGGCGACGTTCCCACCGCAGATTTAAGGCTGAGCGTGTCCTGATCGAAAACGCCTTTAATACCTGCATAACCATCGTTCGCAGTGTAATCCAGCGTAGCGGAGATAGGCGCATTGGAGTGGTTGGTCACAGTGACCACATTGGCGCCCTCTGTGCAGGACCATGCGGCTTCTTTTGCATTTTCATAGTCATGGCTTGTGGTGCTCCAGGCACCCTCTGTCGCGCCGGTATAAGTAAACTCCATACTGCCCCAGGCGATATCCACACTGTAAACCGTCTGCGCAGCACTGCCTGCGGCATAGGTAGCGTACACTGTAGCAGAATCTGAGCCGCCGCTTTCTGTGACCGCCGCAAACGCTGCCGTAGACAGCGCGAATACCAGCGCTATGGCCAGCATCAATGCTATGAATTTTTTCATGATTCTCCTCCCTGCTGATTACAAAATATTTTTATTTATACCCAACGACTGGGGCAAATACTTGTTGCATCTTCAGGTCAAGTTAAGAATGATGTTTTTTTGACAAGATTGATTATACACCCTTTCCCTCGCTGTTTCAATGCTTGTTTCCACTTTGTAAACATTTTGTAAACTTTGAAAGATTTTTGCCAGGGCCGTTTTTCAGCTAAAAAATAGCACTTTTCCTTTTACAAGACAAAAAGAGCCGGAACCTCCTGATCATTTCAGGGGTTCCGGCTAGCCTTTTTGGCACCCCGAATTGGATTCGAACCAACGGCCTTCCGCTTAGGAGGCGGACGCTCTATCCTGCTGAGCTATCGGGGCTTATATGAAAATGGGCTTGGGCTTTAATATCCTTCAGCACAAGCAGACAGTCTCTCCGCCTAACTGAGCCATGGGATTTAACGGATATATTTTAGACTAAAACCGGGCCAGTGTCAAGCACTGGCCCGCGTTTCTTCACTGCTGATAGTGATGGGCGTCCTGGAGGACCATTTCCTTTACCTTCATCAGGCGAACCTTGGTGGAGGACTCGTTTTCCTCCAGCTTCATGGAGATATAGCGGATGTTCTCCTCCAGCTCAGGGATCATGACGTATTCCAGCGCATTCACCCGGCGGCGGGTCTTTTCAATATCCTCCGCCAGAAGCTGCATGGTTTTTTCCACCTGGGCCAGCTCCAGCATATCCTCAAACACCTGATACAGCTTGGAAATTGCATCATCCAGCTCTCCGCTGGTCTGGGCGAAACCGTATGGCAGCTGGCCGGTCAGATCCGATGCCTGGGTCTTAAAATCGTACACCGGTACGTTCACGCTCATGATATTTTTATAGGAGACGCCAAGGTCTACCTTCTGACGGACGTAAAGCAGGCTCTGCTCCAGCATTTCCGGACTCATGACAGCGCTGGCCATGCTCATAGCGGCGAAAGCCTCCGTCAGGCCCTGGTCTACCTTTTCCCGCAGGGCCTTGTTCCGGCGGACGATGTCCATGAACTGACGCATCTCCTCGTCCCGCTTATCCTTCAGCAGCTTATGCCCCCGGCTGGCAGTGCGCAGCCGGCCTTTCAGCTGGTTGAGCACCATCCGGGTAGGGGTCACAGCACTTTTCGGCATAAAATCACCTCGCTTACCGACCTGACAGTCATTCCTCCGCCTGCTTCGGCATATACTTCTCGATCTCCGACAGCTTCACTCGCTTCAGCTCGCTCCTGGGCAGCAGGCTCAACAGCTCCCAGCCCAAATCCAGGGTCTCCTCAATGGAGCGGTTGGTCTGGTTGCCCTGGTTTACATAGCGCTTTTCAAACTCATCGGCAAAGTGTGCAAATTTCTTATCCGTCTCGGAAAGCGCAGATTCGCCCAGGATCGTCATCAGCTCCTTGGCCTCCTTGCCGGAGGAATAGGCGGCAAACAGCTGGTTCATGGTACCGGCGTGATCCTCGCGGGTCTTGCCCTCGCCGATGCCCTTGTCCTTCAGACGGGACAGACTGGACAGCACATCCACAGGGGGGATGATGCCCTTGCGGTACAGCTCACGGGAGAGGATAATCTGCCCCTCGGTGATGTAGCCGGTCAGGTCAGGGATGGGATGGGTCTTGTCGTCCTCCGGCATGGTAAGGATGGGAATCATGGTGATGGACCCCTTCTTCCCTATCCGGCGGCCGGCACGTTCGTACATAGTGGCAAGGTCGGTATACATATAACCGGGATAACCGCGGCGGCCGGGGACCTCCTTCTTGGCTGCGGAGATCTCACGCAGCGCCTCGGCGTAGTTGGTGATGTCCGTCATAACCACCAGGACGTGCATATCCTTCTCAAAGGCCAGATACTCTGCGGCGGTCAGCGCCATACGAGGAGTGGAGATACGCTCCACAGCAGGGTCGTTAGCCAGGTTCGAAAACACCACCGTGCGGTCGATGGCGCCGGTCTTGCGGAAGTCGTTGATGAAAAACTCCGATTCCTCAAAGGTGATACCGATAGCGGCAAACACCACAGCAAAGCTCTCATCCGTGCCAAGGACCTTAGCCTGACGGACGATCTGAGCAGCCAGAGCTGCATGGGGCAGACCGGAGCCGGAGAATATAGGCAGCTTCTGTCCACGGACCAGGGTATTCAGTCCATCGATGGTGGAAACACCGGTCTGGATAAACTCTGCCGGATAGGCCCGGGATGCAGGATTCATGGGCAGGCCGTTGATGTCCTCGTACTTTTCCGGCAGGATGGCGGGGCCGCCGTCGATGGGCTCGCCCATACCGTTGAACACACGCCCCAGCATATCCTCGGAAACGCCGAGCTGAAGGGGATGGCCCAGAAAACGGACCTTGGACGCGGCCAGGTTGATGCCCTGGGCGCTTTCAAAAAGCTGGACAACGGCAGTGTCTCCGTCTACCTCCAGAACCTTGCAGCGGCGTTTCTCACCGTTGGGCAGCTCGATTTCCGCCAGCTCGTCATAGGTGACGCCCTCGACGTTTTTGACCATCATCAGAGGGCTTGCGATCTCGCTTATGGTCTTATATTCCCGGATCACTGCTCCTCACCTCCCGCTGTCAGCGCCTGGATCTGGCGCTTCATGTTCTCTTCGATCTGGGCGTATTCGGTCTCGTACTGGCCGGGCAGGATGGTCTTGGCGCGGCCGATCTGCTCTCTGGCAGGGATGGTGAACAGCGCCTCCAGCTCCGCGCCCTGGGTCATCGCCTGGCGGCACAGCTCATCGTACTTCAGTATCAGCCCCAGCAGACGGAACTGCTTGTCATAAGAGGAATAAGCATCCTCATCCACAAAGGCGTTCTGCTGCAAAAAGTCCTCACGGATCATGCGGGCTGTCTCCAGGGTCATCTGATCCTCTGCGCCCAGGGAATCCTTGCCCACCAGCCGGACGATCTCGTTCAGGCTCTCCTCCTCCTGGAGGATGGCCATGCTTTTCTCCCGCTGGGCCATGAAGCCGGGAAATTCCTTGTCATACCAGTCCTTGAGCGTATCCAGATACAGGCTGTAGGAGGTCAGCCAGTTGATGGCCGGGAAGTGACGGGCATAGGCCAGAGAGCTGTCCAGGCCCCAGAATACCTTGACGATACGCATGGTAGCCTGAGAAACAGGCTCGGAGGTATCGCCGCCCGGAGGGGATACGGCGCCGATGGCTGTGATAGAGCCCTGGCGGCTGTCGCTGCCGAGGCATTCCACCACGCCGGCCCGTTCATAGTACTGCGCCTGACGGCTGGCAAGGTAAGCAGGATAGCCCTCCTCACCGGGCATTTCCTCCAGACGGCCGCTCATCTCACGCAGGGCCTCCGCCCAGCGGGAGGTGGAGTCGGCCAGGACCGCCACATCATAGCCCATGTCACGGAAGTACTCCGCAATGGTGATGCCGGTATAGATGCTGGCCTCACGGGCCGCCACCGGCATATCGGAGGTGTTGGCGATCAGCACCGTCCGCTGCATCAGGGATTCCCCGCTGCGGGGGTCCTTCAGCTCCGGGAACTCCATTAGCACGTCGGTCATCTCATTGCCGCGTTCGCCGCAGCCGATATAGACCACGATATCCACATCCGACCACTTGGCGAGCTGGTGCTGCACCACGGTCTTGCCGCTGCCAAAGGGTCCGGGAACGGCGGCGGTGCCGCCCTTGGCGATAGGGAACAGGGTGTCTATAACACGCTGGCCGCTGTTCATGGGGCGGCTGGGGACGTGCTTGCGCTTATAGGGCCGGGCCACACGGACGGGCCAGCGCTGTATCATGTTGACCTCATGGCTCTTTCCCTGCTCATCCTTCACCACGGCCACGGTCTGCTCGATGGTATAGGTGCCGCTCTGAATGGATTCCACCACACCGGAAACGCCGGTGGGGACCATGATTTTGTGCAGGACGGCGGCAGTCTCCTGCACGGTGCCCAGCACATCGCCGGGGGCTACCGTATCGCCGACAGCGGCCACAGCGGTGAATTCCCACTCCTTCTTGTGATCCAGGCTCGTCACCTGGACGCCGCGGGTGATGGTATCGCCGGTCAGGGCACGTATTTCTGTCAGAGGGCGCTGGATGCCGTCATATATGCTGGTCAGCAGGCCCGGACCCAGCTCCACGCTCAAAGGCGCGCCGGTGGTGACGACCTTGGCGCCGGGGCCAAGACCGGAGGTCTCCTCATAGACCTGGATAGAGGCACTGTCCCCTTTCATCTGGAGGATCTCGCCGATCAGATGCTGATCGCCCACCCGAACCACGTCGGAGACGTTTGCATCCGCCAGGCCATTGGCCACCACCAGCGGGCCCGAAATTTTTGTTATCGTTCCGCTCATGCTTCTACCTTCCTTCGGTATTTGATACTATTATCCGATAAAAGTTATTTGAATCGTTACAGAATATTGACGCCTACAGCCCGCTCCACGGCAGTCTCCAGGGCCGACAGGCCCAGACCGAGCGAGCCGTCCTTCCCGGGAATCAGGATCACGGCGGGAATAGGGCTGTCCTTGAAGCGGTCTATCTCCTCCGCCAGGGGCTCCGCCAGATTTTCTTCCAGATAAATGATGGCATACTGATCCGGCTGGTCAGGACGGGTCATCTGCTTGAACAGTCTGCGGGCCTCCTCTGGCTCACGCACGGGGACGGTCTCCAGCCCCAGGGCCTTGAAGCCCATGACTGTATCGGGACTGCCCATAACGGCGATCTTATTCATAGCTTTCACGCAACCTTTCCCGCAGGGCCTCGGGACTGAGCCCGCTCCGCTTGCCAAGCAGCACCATCCGCACCGCCACGATCTCTCCCTCCAGGGAGGCCAGATAGGCCACGGCCACCTCCGGCCCATAGGCCACCAGCTTCGCTCCGGCCAGATAATCCGTCAGCGCGTTATCGCAGGCCCGCTCAAAGGCGGCCAGAGGCGCGCCCTCAATGGACTTCTGTCCCAGCTCCGCGCAGGCGGTCATGGCCCGATCAGTGAACAGACCTGTTACACCATCCCCATAGGCATGACGCAGGAACCGCTCCGGAGACACATTGCCCCCCTCGATCAGAGCCGCCTTCAGAACACTGTCGTTCAGATGGCCCCGGACACACCGCACGGCGCTGCGAAGATTCGCCACGTCGATAGACAGCCGGACATAGCCGGTATAAAACCCGGTGGACAGTCCCTCCGTCAAGGTCAGCAGCTCCGTGAAATAGGCTCTGTCCAGTCCCATATCCGCCAGCTGGGGATCGCCCGTCCGGGCAAGGGTGCTTTTCGCCTGCCGGATGGCCGCGGCCAGGGGACCAGGTATCCGCTGCCAGGTATCTCCATAGAAGGCCTCTGCCAGCACCTGGGGCACGATACGGCCGCAGGGAGACAAGAGCCTCTCCCCGTCCTCTGCCGCACCCTCAGACTTCACCAGCACCTTGGCGTTGTGGTAATCGTATTTCAGACGGAAGGCCAGCACCAGATCCTTCTCCGGGCAAAAGCTCTCCATCTCGTTCAGAAACGCCTCCCGCCGGGCGGCGAAGGCCGCCTCCAGCTCCGCGTCTCCCGCGCCGGCAAGCTCGGGATAGCCGCAGTCGGTCAGGACGCGGGCCGCCTCGTCAAAGTCCGGGGCATCCACCATCTGCTCCAGCCGCTGGGCAGTCAGAAGCTTCGTCTCCCGCGCCCGGATATAGGCGGATAAAAATAGATAATCTGTATTCTTGACTGTTGACAAGTTATTTCCCCCTTGCCAATATGATATAGGCCGCCATCATGAGAACAGCGACCCGGCCACCTGGGAGGCCATATCCTCCCGGGCCTGGGCCATCAGCACCTCGATGGTGCAGTTGACGGAAACGCTGCCCTTCCGGCAGATCAGGCCGCCGGTAAAGCTGCCCGTCTCGCTGGCCAGGGTCAGCCGGCCGGGCTTTCCGGCCGCTGTCAGCTGAGCGTTCGCCTTGGACAACACCTTGTTTCCGATGTTTTTTTTGTCCTCCGCGGACAGCACCAGCTCCTCCGTTCCCGTGACGGCCGCTCTCGCGGCCAGGGAGGCCAGAAAGCTGATATATTTATCCCCGGACAGAGCCCGGACCCGTTCCTCCGCCTTGGTGAAGGCCTCCGCCACGATCTCCTGCTTGCAGGCAAGGACGCTTTTCCGCGCCTCCATATCAGCGGTCTTCGCCAGACGCTGGGAACGCTCCTCTGTGGCCTTCATGCCCTGACGGACCTTTTCCCAGTAGTGCTCCTGGGCTTTTTTCTCGCCCTCCTCGCGGATGCTGTCGCACTGTGTTTTTGTCTCCTCTGCGATACGGGCGGCATCCGCCACCGCATCTGCCTCGATGCGGGCGGTGATCTTGTCAATGCCGTTCATAGCGCCGTGCCTCAGACCGCCTGGAGCAGCATCAGGATAGACGCGAGCAGGGACAGGATCGCGTAGAACTCGACCACGACGCACATGATGATGCCCTTGGACCAGTCGTCAGGGCTCTTTGCCATCAGGTTCACAGAAGACGCAGCGGTCCTGCCCTGAGCGACAGCGGTGATATAGCCGCCGATAGCCATGGGGATGCAGGCGCTGAATACATTGAAGCCCTGGGCCAGGGTCAGGTCCATCAGACCGCTACCGCCGAACAGGCCGATCTGCATCATGGCCATGAACCAGACCACCAGGCCATACAGGCCCTGGGTGCCGGGAAGCACCTGCAGGATCAGGCACTTACCGAAGGCGTCGGGCCGCTCTGCCAGCAGACCGGTGGCCGCCTCGCCCACACAGCCGGTGCCCTTACCGGAGCCGGCGCAGCTGCATCCTACCGCCAGGGCGCCGCCCAAAAAGGCCAGGCCGACGCCACCGAGATTACTGAGAAGTTCCATGTTTAGATTTCCTCCTTGATGATATCCACATATTTTGTATTGACGGCCAGCGGCTTAAAGGCTTTGCCGCCGTCCTTGTAGAACCGGTTGAAAAATTCCAGCACCTGCAAACGCAGGTCGTGGACGAAGCAGCCCAGCAGGTTCAGCCCGAAGTTCAGGGCGTTGCCGATCAGGGCTATGATGATGAATACGACCACATTCCCCGTCATAGCGCCCAGTGTGTTGAACACCATGGCGATAACGCTGCCGGCCAGCATCAGGGCCATCAGGCGGGAATAGGACAAAATATCGCTGAAGTAGCCGGTGACGCCGTTGTATATCGCACCGAACAGGCCGGTCAGGCCGCCCATAAGGCTCTTTTTCTGGACGAATTGGCCCACCACCAGCAGCACCGCACCGATGATCAGCAGCACCGGGGTCCCCAGGAATATCAGCACCAGGCCGATCAGGATGCACCACCAGGTTATCTCATCGAACAGAGCGCTGAGAAATTCGCCGTTTTTGCACTTATGCACCACGCTGACGATCATGCCGGTGAAGATCTGCACCACGCCAAGCACCAGAGAGCCGATCAGAATCATCATCGTGTCGTCCAGCGGCGTGAACAGGCTGGGCATTTCCGTAAAGGTGGTGTCCGGATTTATGACCGCCGCCAGCTGGGGCAGAAAATCCCCGAAGAATCCGCCGGTCAGCGCGCCGAAAACAAAGGTGCTTATGCCGCCCAGGAGCATCAGGGTCATCAGATGGCCCGCGCCGCCACGCGGCTTCACTGTTTTCTTCGCTATGATACCGATCAGGATCATCAGCAGGCCATAGCCCATATCCGCAAACATGATGCCGTAAAACAGGATGAAAAACGGGAACATCAGCGCGTTGGGGTCCACGCCGTCATAAGCAGGCAGAGAGTACATGTCCGTGATGACGTTCATGGACTGGACCAGCTTCTTGTTTTGCAGCTTCACCGGCACGTCCGGGTATTCCTCCGGATCGGGGTCGGAAAACTCCCAGGCGCAGTCAAGCTTTCCAAGAGCGGTCTCCAGCCGCTCCACATCCGGGGCGGGGCACCAGCCCTCCATGGCAACGATGTTGTCCGTTCCCCGAAGGCGTTCGCTGGCCTCAGCCCGGGCCGCCTCCGTAGCCAGACGATCGGCCGTCAGCCGCAGGGCCGGGGCCTGGGGCCCCTGTTCCACCACCTGCGCGGTGATATCCGTCTTCTGGGCGGCCAGCTCTGCAAGCTGCCGCTCCCGGGCGTCGATGCCCTCCGAAGCGGTGCAGGTCTCTCCCGGAAAAGCGGCCTGGCCGCATCCGGCCTCCTTCAGGGCCTCCTCCACCCTGTCCGCCTCCTGGCGCAGGGTGATGACGATAAAGCAGTGCTGCTGCTCATCCTCAGAGACCAGCATGACCTCCGACTCCTGGCACGCCTGGTCCACAGCCTCCGCCACAGCGACCATATCGGTCTCCGCCGGAGCGGTGCCCAGCAGCACGCAGCAGGTCTTGGTGCCCGCCCCGCTGAGGGGCGCATCCAGGGCCTCCCAGGGCCGCAGGGATTCGATCTCCGCCCGCAGGCGGCTCTCCTCCGCAGTGATGCGCTTGAGCTGGCTGTCCCAGTCGTTCAGCTGCTGGGCTAGGGCATAATCCCGCTCCAGCGCCTCATCGTCCAGAAATTCCGTTTCCCGTATCTCCGGGCGGGAGGCCAGGAGCTTTTTCTTGGCCGGCGCATAGCGCTCCAGGACCTTGATGGCGGATTGAACCTCCGCCTGGCGGTTCCTGGCGTTCATAAGCCCCGCCCTTTCCGGGCGGAGCAGGGCCGCAGCATCCGGGTCCAAAAGCATCTCATCCGGCTCGTGCACCTGCACGCAGCCCAGATGCACCAGCGCCCGCATCAGATCGTCCCGCTGGTCGCGGATGGCGATGACGCGGAGCTTCTTCATTCTGACAATGGACATCAGCCGTTCACGATCCTTTCCACGATCCCGTCCACGACCTCGTCCATTTTCCGTTCGGCCTTGGCCCGCATCGCCGCCTCCTTATTGCGGGTATTGGATGCGAGGGCGTTTGCGTCCTCCTTCGCCTTTTCATCTGCCTTCCGGGTCAGCTCCTTCAGCTCATCCTCCGCCTTGCCGTCCGCGGCGGCGATCATCACCGTCACAGCGTCCTCCGCCTCCTGGACGGTCTTTTTCGCCTCCGCCACGGCGGCGGCCCGGATCTGACGCGCTTTTTCCTCCGCCAAGGCGATGGTATCCAGCGCTTCCAATGACATATAAAAACACCTCCAACGCAGGCTTTCTTTCTATTATCCGCAAAACAGTGAAATTCCTGTCACGGATAAGCAAAATTTAACCCAGTTAAAATTATTCCTTTTATATAATACCACTTTTCCCGAGACATGCAATAGGCAATCTCCCCAAATTGTTACAAACATATACGCTATCTTTTTAGCAATATAGCGTTCACTTTAACAATTGGGCAGGGCTGTGCACTTCCAGCATATACAGGGAGCCGCGCCAAGGCTTTCGCCCCGGCGCGGCCCGGTATTCATTTTCTGATCTATCTTGTTCTGCACCAGCGCAAAAATGTGTCCTGGCTGACGCCAACCATTTCCGCGCCCTTCCGGGAGGATATCTCCCGGTGATACCAGAGGTCCCTGACCTCCTCAAAATTATCCGGCAGGGGCATTCTGGGCCGACCGAAGGTCACGCCCTTTTCCTGGGCCGCCACGATGCCCTCATGTTGGCGCTCCTTGC
>JAJQBY010000042.1 GCA_021203045.1 Oscillospiraceae bacterium
ATATTATACATCCTCTATTATTGGATTGCAATACCTTTGCAATAGGAACCATGCCCAATAAACGGGCTTTTGCTTCTGTGGTTTTCCATCATTTCTACAAATTTTGTTATCATAACAGGATTACCGGTTGAAAAATCCAAAACAATTCCTTATACTAGATACCAACAATAACTTATGATTAGGAGCGTCTGTCTGTCTCTTTATGAAAAATTATACGAAAATGACCGCCAAGGAGCGGGAGCGGGAGTATGCCGCTGTCAAAAAGCAATACGAGGATCTGAAAGCCCTGGGCCGTCCGCTGGATATGAGCCGGGGCAAACCTAACTCTGTCCAGCTGGATCTCTCCATGGGCCTGCTGGGGCAGGAACCTACGGAGCTTATCATCACCTATAAGGGCACGGACGTGCGCAATTACGGAGAGCTGGCCGGCGTGGACGAGTGCAAGCAGCTGTTTGCAGACCTTTTGGGCCTGGAGCAGAAGAACATCATCATGGGCGGCCAATCCAGCCTGTCTCTCATGTATGACAGCGTGGTGCGGGCCCTTCTGCTGGGCGTATATAAGGGCAGCAAGCCCTGGAGCCAGCAGGGGACCATCAAGTTCCTCTGTCCGGTGCCGGGCTATGACCGGCACTTTGCCATCTGCCAGGAATTTGGCATCGAAATGATCAACATCCCCATGACCGCCGACGGGCCGGATATGGATATGATCAGGCAGTATGTGGAATCCGACCCCCAGGTGAAGGGCGTCTGGTGCGTGCCCAAATATTCAAACCCCACGGGCATCACCTATTCGGACGATGCCGTCCGGGCCTTCGCCGCCCTGAAGCCGGCGGCGGACGATTTCCGTATCTTCTGGGATAATGCCTATATCGTCCACTGCTTCGAGCGGGAGGACGACCATCTTCTGAATATCTTCGACGCCTGTAAAGAATACGGCTCGGAGGACATGGTCTATGAGTTCACCTCCACCAGCAAGGTGACGTTTTCCGGAGCGGGCCTGGCCGTCCTGGCCGCCAGCGAGGGGAATGTCAAGTTCCTGTTGCGCCAGATGAGCGTTCAGACCCTGGGCTATGACAAGATCAATCAGCTCCGCCATGTGAAGTTTCTGAAAAGCGTGGAGGGTATCCAGGCTCATATGCGCCGCCAGGCTGCCCTTTTAAAGCCGAAGTTCGAATGTGTCATCGGCTACCTTCAGCGGGAGATAACGCCCCGGGACATCGGCTGGTGGTATACGCCAAACGGGGGCTATTTCATCGCCTTTGCCGGTCTGCCGAACACGGCCAGGCGCACCGTGGAGCTGTGTGCGGAGGCGTCCCTTCTACTGACCCCCGCCGGGGCGCCCTTCCCCTATGGCAAGGACCCGGAGGACAACACCATCCGCATCGCCCCCTCCTATCCCGATATCCCCTCTCTGGCCTCCGCCATGCAGCTGTTCTGCATAACCGAGCGGATGGCCGCGCTGGAATCGCTGGCGTGAGCGCCAAATTATTCTCGATTCTTGACTTTCATTTTTTCCTTGTGTTAAAATCCTTTGGAATTTAATAACGCATGAACGACACAAGTTGTGCTTTGCACGTAAATCTGATCACGGTACTATGTAAACTATCAGATGGCGGGCAGAGCCGCTTGTGTTTTTTGCGCGCAAAAAGGAGAATGAATATGCCAAGAAACCAGTTTCAGAGAATGATCTTTGCACTCATCACCGTGATCATCACCGTCCACGGCTATGTGTTTTACAGCCTGTATGTGGTAAACGGCGCAACGCTTATGGAGGTTACAGGGGCGGACAGTGTGCTGCACGCCATCAACGCCCAGGGCGGCGTATATATGTTTGGCCGGATGCTCCCTATCTGGGCGATCATCCTGGTGGAGTTCTGCTTTGCCTATGCCCTGGAGTGCCTGATGGGAAGCCCCTGCTCCTTTAAGCTGGCTGCGAAATGCTTCGACCCCAAGACCATCCACCCGGTTATTTTCGAGAGCGCCATCATCTGCGCCACTGTGGGCCTGATGTGCCCGGCCATGAGCTTCCTTGCGGCCTGCTTCTATTATCCGTACTACAACGGCTTCCACATGCTGACCCTTCTGGCCAACTGGCTGAAGCTGGTGTGCTTCAACTTCCCCTTTGCCTTCTTCAGCCAGCTGTTCTTCATCCAGCCCCTGGTGCGGACCATTTTCAAGCTCCTGTTCCGCAAGGACATAAAGGCCCGGCAGTAAATACGGAAAAACCAGCCGTTCATTCAGAATGGCTGGTTTTGTTTTTCGGTGTGTGAAGCATGCAGATCGCGGCGACAGATATGCCAACGCCTACGCCGGCGCCGGTTAGAACGGTCATGGTCCGGAAAAATTCCCCGTCGCCTCCAAACTGCAGTATCATGGCGATCTCCAGGGACAGCAGGGATACCAGGGCAGTCACAAGGCTGATCACCTTGGAGGCTGTCAGCGCCGGGGCGTTCCAATTCCGATATCTGACAAGGGTCACAATGGCAATGACGACGCGATAGAAGGTATACGCGGCCACGGCGTAGATCAGATAGCCCGCGTAGTGAATGGCCTGATTGCCCGTCACTGCCAGCATAACGATGCCAAATAAAATCCCGTTCATCATCAGCAGCAAAATGCCGCAGATGCGGTATCTTCTCCGGCCTGACCGGTCCGCCTGCCCCCGGTATCGTGCCTGGCGCAGCAGCGTGAGGCGAATCAGCGTCAGCAGGATATAATAAAAGCCCAGCGTGATAAACCAGTAGGACTGATAATACAGGCCGCAGAGGATCTCCCATAGGGCATAGAGGAGATTCAGCGCAAAGGAGCCGAGCAGGGACAGAAAGGCCCGAAGCTTGGCGTCCGACAAATATAGGTGAATAACGGGATTTTGGTGGAGGCGCGCCTTCAATCCTTTCATGGGTCACCGCCTGATCACGGTCATCATGATTCTGGCGATATCGTCCACCGGGGCGCTGCAATCGGAAGCCAGCCATCGCCTGACGATTCCCATCGTTCCTTCGATATAAAAGGAAAGCATATAACCCCGGTCCTCCTCGGGGACCTGATGGCGGGCCAATATCTGGTCGAGTATATCCCCCAATAAGGCGGCGTAGGTTTTATCGGCCTGCATGAGCCGGGGCTTTTCCACTACGACCTTGAAAACCGTTTTGTGTCCGGAGATATAGGTCAGATACGGTATCAGATACTCCGGCGTAATCAGAAACAGCTGCTCCAGGGAAGCCGATTCCATATTCCGCCTGAACTCTGATGCCGTTTCCCTGAAGCACAGGAGAAACTGCCGGTTCATATCCTCTATGCACTCGGTCAGTAGGTCTCCTATGGTTTCATAGTGGAGATAGGAGGTGGAGCGGCTGACGCCAGCTTTCCCGCAAATTTCCGTAACGGTGATGTACTCAAAATCCTTCTTTTCCATCAGGGACAAAAACGCCTCATCCATCCGTTTGGCGGTGTTGAAATACTTGCTTTCTGCTTTTGTCATTCCGCTCACCTCCTGCTTTCTGTGGAGTGCCATTTCCTCAGCTCTCACTGATCTCCTTCGCAAGCTCTATGATCTCAAAGGCGTACTTTTTCTTCCCCTTTTCAAGCAGTCTTTTGTAGATGGGATAATTGACCGACACAGCCAGTAATCCGATCAGACCAATGACGACGCCTGCCACCATCGTTCCCATGGTGGGAGAACCGATTACCTGCATGGAGAGGCACATACCGACGCCGACCACCAGGGTTCCCAAAATGCCAAAGGTATAGGCGAAAGCATTCGCCGGAAGCTTTGCCCGTCTGTCCAGCTTTTTCAGGGCGACGACCCTGGAGGTGTTCTTGGGCGCGTACTCATTGGCTAGCGCTTCGGCGTAAATCTTATCTGTGTTCATTTAGGTGGACCTCCTTGTTTCTGATGGGTTCATTATAAAAAATTCAGCAGCTGAACAGAACGACAAGGAGGGGCGGTGGTGTCGTTTTGAAAAATTTTTATATGCCCAGTATACTACGGCCGGGCCGCGGCGTAAAGGCGGCCATACGCCGCAGCGCAGAAAAAACGAGCGAAGCCGTCCGGGACAGCTCCGCTCGTTTTCATGAGAATTTTTTCTTTATGCGCAGTAGATGGCCTCCAGCTGGGCGTCAGTCAGCTCGACGCCGTACATGAAGCTGAAGTAGTCGCTGACCACCTCGGTCAGGCCATAGCTCACATAGTCGGCATAGCAGATGGCGGCGCAGTACAGGCAGCCCAGGACCCGCAGGCTGTTGGGGGAGCGGTCGAACCAGTTCTGGGGCAGCAGGGGGATGGAATACACGTTCCCGTTCTGCACGGCGGTAATGCCGGACCAGGCATCGGAGGTGGTGATCTCCTGATATGCGGGGACCAGCGAGACGAAGATATATTCGGGGTCCCACTGGACGACCTGCTCCAGGGTGACCTCCTCCAGACCGCCCGTGCTGGTCATGGAGATATCGTCGCCCACGCAGTTGGTCAGGCCGCAGAACTCAAACACGGCGGCGTGCCTGGAGCCGACAGCCTCGGTGAACAGGCCGGTGGCCTGCTCGGCGTAATAGAAGGTGGGCACGTCCCCGGCGGCAGCGGCTGCATCGGCGGCCTCCGTCACCATATCCAGCAGGCTCTGGATGTAGACAGACACCTCATAGCCCCGCTGGGCGTTGCCGAACCACAGGCCGATGTTGGCGGCGCATTCGGCGGAATCCGCGATGTCACGGCCCAGGCAGATCACGGGGATGCCGTATTCCTCGGCCATCTCGTCCGCAGAGGCGATGGTGGAGGCCAGGCCCTCCTCGGAGCAGTCATAGGTGTTGATGATGACGTCCGGGCTGACCACCAGGATGTTTTCCTCGTTGGCGGTGCTGGTGCCGTAGTTGCCGCCTATTGTCTCCAGATCGCTGACAGAGTCAGGATAATAGGCCAGGGCCTCCTCGGTGAATTCAGCGGCCCAGCCAATGATCTGCTCCGGGACGATGGCGCACAGCCATCCCTCGGCAGTGGGGCTGGAGTTCCAGATGGTGGGGTTGGCCTTGAAGGTGACCTCACGGCCCGCCATATCAACGATGGTGATGTAGCCGTCCTCGTCCGGCTCCAGGTCCTCCACGGTCACGGCGGCTTCCTCCTCGGCCTCCTCCGCTTCCGCGGCGGCTTCAGCCTCGGCTTCAGCGGCGGCCTCGGTCTGGGCGATGTAGGCGTCCAGGGTGTCCTGGAGGGCGTCGGCCTGATCTGCGATGGCGTCCAGCTGGGATGAGATGTCAGCGGAGCTGCTGCATCCCGCCATCATGCACAGGCACAGGGCCAGGGCCAGCACAGCGGCAACGGCTTTTTTCATGAGCTTCATTTTTGTTGTCCTTTCTTTGCAATACTGAAAATTTATTTCATCGCGCCGGGCGCGGTGGAAACTGGGTTGCTTTTTCCCATCAGCGGGACGCAGCCCCGGACCAGCTGGCCGTCTGCCTCCGCTGTGGTGATGCAGACGTCGATGCCGTAGGCCCGGCGCATATTCTCCGGGGTCATGATATCCTCCGGCGGGCCGGAGAGCATTTCCCTCTCCCTGGTCAGCAGCAGCACCTGGGTGCCGCACAGGAACACATGATCCGGAGTGTGGGTGGTCATGACCACGATGATTCCCCGGGCTGCCAGGGACTGGACGGTTTTCAGCACCATGGCCTGGTTTGCAAAGTCCAGATTGGCCGCCGGCTCGTCCATGAGAAGAATCCTCGGCTCCTGGACCAGCGCCCGGGCGATCAGGGCCATCTGCATTTCACCGCCGCTGATGCGGGTGTATATCTTATCCCCCAGATGGGCGATGCCCAGGGCTTCCAGCGTCTGATCCGCCAGGGCGTAGTCCTTCTCCGTGGGGGCGCTCATGATCCCCAGATGGGCTGTCCGTCCCATGACCACCACCTGCTGCACGGTATAGGGAAAGGGCGGGATGTGAGATTGAGGCACGAAGCCCATAAGCTGGGCCTTTTTTCGGGCAGGCCAGTTCAGAACGGACGTGCCGTCCACGGTCACATCCCCGCCCATGGCGGGAAGCAGACCCATCAGGGTCTTGAAAAGGGTTGTCTTTCCCACGCCGTTGGGGCCGAGGATGCACAGCACCGCGCCGCTCTCCGCGGCGAAGTCCAGACCGGTCAGAACGGGTGTGTGCTGATACCCGCAGCACAGCCCCTCCGCAGCAAATCTCATAGCCAGCTCTCCCTTCCCCGGACGAGGAGTATCAGGAAAAACGGCGCACCGATCAGGGCGGTCAGAATGCCGATGGAAACCTCCACCGCGAAAAATATGCGGGTGATGTTGTCCACCAGCATCAGGAAAATGGCCCCGCCCATGGCGGAGGCGGGCAGCAGATATTTATAGTCCGGCCCCACCAGAAAGCGCATTAAATGGGGAATCACCAGGCCTATCCAGCCCACCATGCCGCAGCCCGCCACGGAGGCGGAGGTGGCCAGGGTGGCGCAGCCGACCATCACCAGCCGCACGGCCTTCACATTCACGCCCAGAGTCTGGGCCTCCTCGTCTCCGAAGGACAGCAGGTTCAGCCGGTAGGACAGAAGCAGCAGCGGGATAAGACTGATAACCACCGGCACGATCAGAATGGGCAGGGCGCTGAGCTTGATGCTGGCCATGCTGCCCATGAGCCAGAAGGTGATCTCTCCCAGCTGGCTGTCCGTATCGGCCAGGAGCTTTGTGATGGAGACCCCGGCGGAAAACAGGGAGGATACCACCATCCCTGTCAGGACCAGCGTAGTGGTATTGTTCTCCCGGCGGGAGACGATGGAGCTGATGGCCAGCGTCAGCACCACTGCCGCGATGCCGCACACAAAGGCGGATAGCTGCTGCACCAGGATGGAGGCGGACAGCAAAATGGACACGCAGGCCCCGAAGGCGGCCCCGGAGCTGGCTCCCAGCAGATCGGGAGACACCATGGGGTTATGGAATATCCCCTGGTAGGCCGCCCCGGAAACGGATAGCGCCGCTCCCACGAAAATGCAGGCCGTCAGCCGGGGCAGACGCACGTTCATAAAGGCCACCCAGCCGTTGTGGGTGTACTCCGTGGAAAGGCCCAGCAGGGAGCCGAGAATCTGGAAAATCTCATGGAGGGACAGGGGGTATATCCCCTGGGTCATGGAGATGAGGAAGATGGCCACCATGGCCACAAACAGTCCCGTGAGCATCAGCCGAAGCTGCCTGCGCCGGGCCTTGTTGTTTTGCGGCAGTATGGACATAGCGCCTTCTCCTTTCGGATAAATAAAAACAGCGCCTGCCTAAAAAATCCGAGAAGCTCGGACTTACGCAAACGCTGCACAAGCTGCACAACTTTAAAAGATGTTTTATTC
>JAJQBY010000132.1 GCA_021203045.1 Oscillospiraceae bacterium
GTCCTGGGCATCATGATATCCATGACCACCCCGTCATAACCCCCCGCCGCCAGGTATTCCAAGGCCTCCACCCCGGCATAGGCCGTTTCCACAGTATAGTTGTTCTTCTTTAAAATAACGGTCACTGCACGCGACAGCGCCCGCTCATCCTCCACCAACAGCAGCTTCATATCCCATCGACCCGCCTTCTCTGAATTTCTGATCTGTACCGAGTATAGCAGACGAACCTTAAATCTGCTTAAAAAGAACGCGGGATTTCCCCGCTCGCCTCCCGCGCCTGCGGCTATGTTACAAAAAATTAATTTAACCTTCATCTGGATTTAAGAATCAAACTTTACACTTGCTTTACAACGCAAGGAAAGGGGCGCCCGCGCATGGCTTATCAGGAAAATTTCAAGCGGCACGAGCTGAAATACCTATTAAATCAGGAGCAGAAGAAGCAGGTGCTTCACGCCATGGAGCCGTATATGGCCCTGGATGAATACGGCCGCTCCACCATCCGTAATATATATCTGGACACGGACACCTTCCTTCTGGTGCGGCGAAGCATCGATAAGCCGCTGTATAAGGAAAAGCTGCGGGTGCGGAGCTATCACCGCTCCGGCCCTGAGGACCTGGTCTTTGTGGAGATCAAAAAGAAATACGATTCCATCGTCTATAAACGGCGGGTGGCCCTGCCGGACGGGACGGTGGAGGCCTGCCTGGAGAGCGGCGAATCCCTGCCCCTGCACAGCCAGATCGCCCAGGAGATCGACTACTTCCGCCATCTTTATCCCACCCTGCACCCGGCTATGTTCCTGTCCTATGAGCGGGAAGCCTTTTATGAGATCGGCGGCGGGGACTTCCGGGTGACCTTCGATGAGAATATTCTCTACCGGGAATCCGGCCTGTCCCTGCAGGAGGAGCCCTCCGGCGCCCCTCTGCTCCAGGAGGGCCAGACCCTGATGGAGATAAAAACCGGCACGGGCATCCCCCTCTGGATGACCCACTGTCTTACAGAAAACCGCATATTCCGCACATCCTTTTCCAAATACGGCGCCGCCTATATGCGGACGCAGGCGGCCAAAAAACAGGAGGGCATAGCATATGCTTGAAAACATTTTCCGGGGGCTTTTCGACTCCGACACCGCCAGCGTCATCTCCGTGGGAGATTTCCTGCTGTGCGTGATCTGCGCCCTGGTCATTGGCCTGATCGCGGCGCTGATGTATATGTACCGCACCCGCTATACCAAAAGCTTCGTGGTCACGCTGGCCGTGCTTCCGGCAGTGGTCTGCGTGGTCATCATGATGGTCAACGGCAACGTGGGTACCGGCGTGGCCGTGGCAGGCGCCTTCAGCCTGGTGCGCTTCCGCTCCGCTCCCGGAACGGCAAGGGAGATCGGGGCGCTGTTTCTGGCCATGGGGGCCGGTCTCATCTGCGGCATGGGCTATCTGGCCTTCGCGCTTCTGTTCACCCTGATCGTGGGAGCCGTGGGAATGCTCTACAGCACGCTCGATTTCGGGGAGAAGAAAAACGCCGCCCGTCACCGGACGCTGCATATTACCATCCCGGAGGATCTGGAGTATACCCAAGTGTTCCAGCCGCTTCTGGAGGAATACACCTCCTCCTGGGAGCTGGAGCAGGTAAAGACCACCAACATGGGGAGCCTGTTCCGCCTGACCTATAACGTCACCATGCGGGACAGTGACAAAGAAAAGGAGTTCATCGACAAGCTCCGCTGCCGCAACGGGAATCTCGAGATCAGCATGACCCATCAGGCCGTGGCCCAGGGAGAGCTGTAATCACATCCGCCGCTTCACATCAAAGGGAGGTTTTGAACATGGAGCATACACGCAGAAAAGCATCACATACTTTATATAAATTACTGGCCCTCTGTCTGGCCCTGGCCCTGCTGGCCGGCTGCGGCACAGCCGCAGAGTCAGAAGCAGAAACGGCCGCTGCTGACACCACAGAGGCCGCGGAAACATCCTCTGCCGCGACACCGGAACCAGCCGCAGAAACTGTCACGGAGGAGACCGCCACCACTACCCTCGCCGCAGAGACCACCGCCGTCACCTCGACGGACGATATGTTCACCGACCGGGACCTGCGCATCACCTATGACGAGAGCGAGAGCGTATATATCACCCTGACCGGGGATACGGCGGAATGCGACGCCGACACCGTCTCCATATCCGGCGGGACTGTGACCATCACAGAGGAGGGAACCTATATCCTCTCCGGCACGCTGGACGACGGCATGATCATCATCGACATAGACGACGCGGACAAGGTCCAGCTGGTGCTGGACGGCGTATCCATCACCAGCGCCGCCTCCGCCGCCATATACGTCCGCCAGGCGGACAAGGTGTTCATCACCACCGCCGAGGGCTCGGAGAACTACCTGGCAAACGGCGGGGAGTATATCGCCATCGATGAAAACAGCATCGACGGGGTGATCTTCTCCAAGGATGACCTGACCCTGAACGGGGCCGGCTCCCTGACCATCGAGGCTGCCGCCGGGCATGGCATCGTGGGGAAGGACGACCTGGTCATCGCCAGCGGGACCTATACCATCACCGCTGCCAGCCACGGCATCCAGGCAAATGACAGCGTCCGCATCGCCGACGGCAGCATCACCATCACCGCCGGGAAGGACGGCATCCAGGCAGAAAACGACGACGACGCAGAACTTGGCTTCGTGTATATCATCGGCGGCTCCCTTACCATTACCGCCGAGGGGGACGGCATCAGTGCCGGGGCCTATCTTACTGTCAGCGGCGGAAGCTTTGACATCACCACCGCCGGCGGCAGCGGCGAGGCCCAGACCGCTACCGGCTTCGGTATGGGCTTTGATTACTGGAACAGCATGTCCGCCTCGGAGGAGGACAGCGTAAGCACCAAGGGCCTGAAGGCGGAGGGCGACATCACCATTTCCGACGGCACCTTCACCATCGACGCCTGCGACGACGCCATCCACAGCAACGGGAACGTGACCATCTCCGGCGGCACATTTACCATCCGGTCCGGAGACGACGGCGTCCACGCGGACAACGCCCTGCTCATATCCGGAGGCGAGGTCAATATTGCCCAGAGCTATGAGGGCCTGGAGGGTCTGACCATCGACATCACCGGCGGTATCATTTATGTGACCTCCAGCGACGACGGCCTGAACGCCGCCGGCGGCAACGACAGCAGCGGCTTCGGCGGCTTCGGCGGCGATATGTTCGCCGTCACAGACGGGGCCTATCTCTCCATCAGCGGCGGCACCGTCTATGTAAACGCCAGCGGCGACGGTCTGGACTCCAACGGCAGTATGTATATCTCCGGGGGCGAGACCTATGTCTCCGGCCCCACGGACAGCATGAACGGCGCTCTAGACTTCAACGGGGAGTGCGTCATCACCGGCGGCATCCTGATCGCCGTCAGCGCCGGAGGGATGATGGACGGCTCCGTCAGCTCCGGCTCCACCCAGGGGGTCATCACCGTGAGCCTGACCACCCAGCAGGCAGGCACGGCTCTCTCCGTCACAGACAGCAGCGGCAACGTCCTGGCCTCCTTCAGCCCGGATAAGACCTACAGCACCATCATCGTCAGCACGCCGGAGCTCACCGTGGGCGGGAGCTATACCATCACCGCCGGCACAGCCTCCACCACCGTCACCATGAGCAGTCTGATCTACGGCTCCGCCACCATGGGCGGTATGGGCAATATGGGTGGCAATATGGGCGGCGGCCGGGGCAGCTGGACCGACACAGAGTCAACCAACGGCACAGTCTCCGACAACATGACTGGTACTATGCCGGACGCCGGTCTGGACAGCGGCATGACCTACGACGGCGGCATGACCGGAGGTATGGGCGGCGCATCCGGGGAGATGTGACCCGGCTCAGCGCCGGAAGGAGATGAACTCATGACGGCTCATCAATGGATCGCCCTGATACCGGCCTATGAGCCGGGACCGGAGCTGCCGGAGCTGGTCCACCAGGCCCGCCGGGCCGGACTGGAGCCGGTAGTAGTGGACGACGGAAGCGGTGAGGCCTGGCGGGAGGTGTTTGCCCAGCTGCGGAGCACCGCCGCCGTCATCACTCATGAGCAAAACCGAGGCAAGGGTCGGGCCATTAAGACCGGTCTTGCCTATATACGGGAAAACTTCGCCGGCTCTTATGTGGTCGTCACCCTGGACGCAGACGGACAGCACAGGATCGAGGACGCCCTTCGGGTCTGCCAGGCCGCCCAGGAGCAGCCGGACGCCCTGATATTGGGCAGCCGTATCCTGAACCGGGAGGATGTACCCCGCCGGAGCCGCTTTGGAAACACTGTCACCCGCCGGGTATACCGGCTGGTCACGGGCCTTCCCGTCCAGGACACCCAGACGGGCCTGCGGGCCTTCAGCTTTCAGCTCCTGCGGGAGTTTGAGCATATCGCCGGGGAGCGGTATGAATATGAAATGCGGGTACTGCTCCACTGCGCCCGCAGACACATCCCCATCCGGGAGGTGCCCATCCGGACCATTTACATTGACAACAACGCCGCCTCCCATTTCAGCACGGTCAGAGACTCCTGTCGGGTATACGGGGAGATACTGAAATTTTCCGCCTCCTCCTTCACCGGGTTCCTGGTGGATTATGGGCTGTTCAGTCTGCTGGTGTCTCTGACAGGGAGGATGATCGCCGCCAATGTATGCGCCAGAGCTGTCAGTGCCAGCGTGAATTTCACCATCAACCGCACGCTGGTATTCAAAAGCAAGGAGAAGCTTCTAAAAGCAGCGCTGCAATATTTTGCCCTGGCAGCCGCTATCCTGCTGGCAAACACCCTGCTTTTGCGCCTGTTGGCAGAAGGACTGGGTCTCAATCGTTATCTCGCCAAGCTGGCCGTGGAGCTGGCCATGTTCTCCGTCAACTATCTGGTACAGCGGAAGGTCATATTCCGTCGCACCCAGGCCCGGCCCCAGCGGCAGACGAGGTAAAGGTCATGTTTCGGACAAAATACGTATGGGCCATATGCTATGGCATTCTGCTGACAGCTTTCACCGTCTACGCGGTCTTGGACACATTTGTTATCCGCCGCTCCTATGCGGTGGTGGAGGACGGCGCAGCCCAGGCTGTCCCCACCGCTTTCGTCTCAGAAGAAGACAGCGCGGACAGCAGCACAGCAGACTCCACGGCGGAGCCCTCAGAGGAAATAACAGAGAAAGCAGCGGACAGCGCGGAAAACAGCGCCGAGCCTGTCATCACGGAAAGCTCCTACAGCGATGGGAACCTGACCATCACCATCACAGAATATCGGGAATACGACACCTCCATCTATGTGGCGGACGTTGTGATGTCCTCGGCAGAATATCTCAGGACCGCCTTTGCAGAGAACACCTATGGCCGGAACGTGACAGCCAAGACCTCCGAGATCGCCGCCTCCGTTGGGGCGATCCTGGCCATCAACGGGGATTATTACGGCGCGCAGGAATCCGGCTATGTGCTGCGAAACGGCGTTCTGTACCGCTCCGATGCTGTCCGCGGGCAGGAGGATCTGGTCATCTACCAGGACGGCTCCTTTGAGATCATATCCGAAAGCGATGTTACGGCTGAGGCCCTGCTGGCCCAGGGGGCGATGCAGATACTGTCCTTCGGCCCGGCGCTGGTGGAAAACGGAGATATCGCCGTCACCGATGAGGACGAGGTGGGCAAGGCCAAAACCAGCAATCCCCGCACCGCCATCGGCGTGATAGACGACCTGCATTATCTTCTGGTGGTCTCCGACGGCCGCACGGACGAGAGCGCGGGCCTGACCCTGTATGAGCTGGCGGCTTTTATGCAGTCCCTGGGGGCCGAGACCGCCTATAACCTGGACGGGGGCGGCTCCTCTACTATGGTCTTTAACGGCACAGTCATCAACAACCCTACCTCAAGCGGACGCAGCATCAAGGAGAGGAGCGTGAGCGACATTGTCTACATCGGCTACTGAACACGCCCGCCTGACGGCGGCCAGGACTGCCTTTGTCTATCTGCTGGCCGCTGTGTTCTGTATGGTGTTCGGGGCAGTATATGAGCATTTCAGCCATAATGTCTATTCCTGGTATATGATCTATGCCTTTGCCTTCCCTCTTCTGGGCGGAGGCGTACCCTTCTGCGCCATGACGCTGCTCGACCGCTGCCCTGTCCCCTCCCGACTGCCCCTGAACCTCTATAATTCCGGTATCGCCACCCTGACCGTGGGCAGCGTTTTTCAGGGCGTTTTGGCGATATACGGCACCACCAGCCGCCTGACCCGCGTTTACTGGACGGCGGGCATCGTCCTTACCGCCGCAGGCGCGGTGCTGTACCTCGCGGGCCTGCTGCAAAGAAATGCAAAGCCTTAAACAGCATAAAGAGGCCGCCGTTCAAATGGCCGCGTGTGTGCAGCGCAGCCATTTGAACGGCGGTCTCTTTCCCTTATCCGATTTTAGTGTTTCCCGTTCCCTTATTCCGGAACGATCAGCTCCACGCCCTGCTCCTCCAGAAATTCCGGCCAGCCCTGGGCGGGGCTCGTATCGGTAACGATAGCGGAAAGCTTTCCGATCTCCCCCACAGTCAGGAAGGCCGTATTATCGAATTTGTGGCTGTCTATGGCCAGGATCACCTGGCGGCTGGAGTCCATCATGGCCCGCTTGATGTTGGCGTTTTCGATACCCGCCTCCGTGAAGCGGCCGTTCCGGTCTACACCGGAGCAGGAGATGATGGCCTTGTCCACATGAAAGGAACGGATGGTCTCCTCCGCCTGACGGCCGAAAAAGGCGAACACGTCCTGATCTAGGTTCCCGCCGGTGGATATGACCGTCCAATCCTGGCGGACGCCGGACAGGTCCAGAATGATCTCAATGGAATTCGTGACAATCGTCAGCCGTTTTTTCCCATGGAGGGCCCGGGCCACGAAGTAGCTGGTGGAGCTGTCGTCCAGCATGAGGAAATCCCCGTCCTCCACCATCTGGGCCACCAGGGCGGCCACGGTGCGCTTTTCCTCCACGTTCAGCTTTTTCCGCACCTTAAAGGGCGGTGCGTTCCGATTATCTACCAGCGTGGCTCCGCCATAGCATTTTGTCGCCACGCCCATCTGTTCCAGATTGGCCAGGTCCCGGCGTATGGTCTCCTCCGATACATCGAACAGCTCGGCCAGGGGGCCGACCAGCACCCGGTCGTCCCGCCGCAGCATCTCAAGGATCTGATTTCTCCGCTCCGCTGCCAGCATAAAACATCGCCCTCCTGCGTAAAATGTCCCCGATCGACGGTAAAATTAGTAATTTATGTAAAAATACACTTGACAAATAAATCACGCCCGGTT
>JAJQBY010000097.1 GCA_021203045.1 Oscillospiraceae bacterium
TTCCCCAACGGGCAAGCGCAGCGGGTCTTTGTAGCACAAAGACATTGCTTGCTACAATATGTTTGACCCAGAACGGTGCTGGTAAAACTGTGCTGTTCAGCGGCCCTTATTCGAACCGTTCCCACCTTCACAAAAAACGCCCCTCCGGCGGCCCCAAAAGGCCGACAGAGGGGCGCATATTTTTGCTGTCCGGCGCTTATCCGCCGATGATGACGACGCCGTTATTCATGACGAAGTCCACGCTTTCCAGTGCGTCCAGGGTCTCGTCTACTTCGCCCTCCACGGCAATCAGATCCGCTTCCAGGCCCACGGCGATGTCGCCGGTGGCGAGGCCCAGCACCTGGGCGTTATTGTGGGTGGTGCAGGCGACGACCTCCTGAACAGTCAGTCCCGCCTCGATAAGCACCCGCATCTCCTCGATCAGAGAGGCGGCGGCGGTGTCGTAGTTCCGCATCAGGTCGGTACCCACGGTGACGAAGCCGCCGGCCTCATAGAAGGCGGCCAGGTTCGCCACCTTTACGTCCAGCACGTCCTCCGCACCGGAGGTGTTCATGGCAACGCCAGCCTCTACCATGGCCTCGATAAGCTCCCCGCTCATCTCATCGGAGGGGGTGTGGGCGGATTCGTCGATGCCCAGGGCCACCAGCTCCTCCAGATAGGACACATAGTTGATGTGGGCGGAGACGGTCATGCCGTTTTCGTGGGCCGCCTCAATGATGGCGGAGATCTCCTCCGCCGTCATGCGGTTTTCATCGGAGTTAATGCCGATCTTCACCTGGGAGTAACCAAGGGCGACCTTGTGTTCCACCTCTGCCACGGCCTCCGCCGCATTGGTTATCTCCACGCCCATGTTCCCCGTGGGGCCCATGCCGTAGCCTCCAGCCACATCCAGATATTTCCCGGTCGTGACCAGCGTGGCATTCGCGGAATCGGCGTTGGCCTCCTGCACCAGGTCGTAATACTCATCCTCCCCCAGGGTGGAGAGCATCCCCAGCTCACGCACGGAGGTAACGCCCTGGCTGCACCAGGTCGCGAGAAGCTCCAGGTTATAGTCGCTCCCCGCCACATGGACGTGGGCGTCGATGAGCCCAGGCATCAGGGTATAGCCCGTCAGGTCGATGACCTCATCACCCTCCAGATCCTCTCCCACGGCGATGATGACCCCGTCCTGCACCAGAACGTCCAGCACCTCGCCATTGTAGGTGGAATCCAGCAGCGCTGCGCCTTTCAGAACTGTAGTGGGGCTGTCGCTGGCGCTCACGTCAGCCCCGTCATTAAAATCCAGCTCGCCGGAGGCGTCCCCGGCTGCCACAAGAATGACTACGTTTTCATACTCACCTGCCTCCAGGGATTCTACCTGCTGGCCGGTGGTCACATCGAAATAGTCAGAGCAGTTCACATAGATCTCGCAGCCCTCGGCGTTTATCACTGCGCCCTCGGCCACGGTTAGACTGACGAGCCGGCTGTCCCCAGTGACGTTCCAGACCGCGCCCTCGTTCAGGGTCAGGTAGATGCCGTTGCAGTCGGCGTAATCGGCCTGAGTCAGATACTCGGACACCATCTCCAGGTCTATCTCCGCGTCCGCATAGGGGTACTCCGCGTCGTAGGTGGCGTTGGGGATCTCGTCGGCCCAGCTTGCCTGCTCCTCCAGGGCGGAGGCATAGGCCGCGCTCTGCTCCAGAGCTTCCACGGTCCACATGGCGTTCCAGGTCTCAATGGTGGTGGAGACCATGGCGCCGGTGATGGTGGTGTCCGTGATGTCCACATACAGGTTGCGGTAGATGTCGTCGTTGCGGATGTCGCCGGTGACGTCCATGTTCCGCATGATCAGGCTGTTGCCTACGGCCTCATCCCCGGCCTCCAGGGAGAAGCTCTTGTCCGCGCCCTCCCAGTTGACAACGGACTGGAAGATAACGCCTGTGCGGGAGATAAGCTCCACATTGTCAAACTCGAAGGTGGCGTTGGTGCTGCGGGCTACGCAGGTGCTGCCCCGCCAAAGCTCGCTCCAGAACCAGCTTGTGCCGCCGTAGCTGTCGTTCAGGAAGTGGGAGTTATCGGAGATATAAAGCTCTGTCTCTGTGGAGAGGACGGAGTTTTCCGCAAAGAGATATGCCTCGGTGGTGGTGGAATTGGCCCCGCCCTGGTGAACCAGATACGCGGCATAGTCCGCCGTCAGATATGTACGCCCGTCGCCGGTGACGGATTCGGCGGCCTCGTCCTCCTCGGTCATGTAGGCCGCGGCGGTCTCGTCCAGGTCGTCCGTGGAGTGGAGATAGGCGGAGGAGTTGCCCGTTACGAACACGCCGTACTGGGCGGAGTTACCAAGCACGCCGTAGAAGTTGATGGAGCCGTCGCCGGGAGTATAGCTGATATAGCCGCCGCCCAGCACGTCCACCGTGGTGTTCACAGCGTACAGGTCAAGGTTGGGAGAGCTGTCGATAGCCAGGCCGCCCCAGCCCTCGGTGACGATCTCGGAATTATAGAACCAGCTGTCGCCCGCCTGAAGCAGGGTGCAGCGGGCGCCGCCATACAGGGCCTGCCAGCCCAGCTTATAGTTTTCCGCGCCGGGGCTGACGATGCGGCTGTCCCGCACCACGATGAGCGCGTCCCCGTCGTCTGCGAAAAGATTGGTGCGCTTGAAGCCCTCTGTCCAGAGGTAGGTGTTTTCCAGCACCAGCATGGTGTCCGCGCTGTCATTGCCGCCGATGGCGACTGCTGCGCCGTCCGCCACCTCCGAACTCTGGCGGGAGAACACGCTGTCCGAGCCGCCCAGGATGATGACGTTTGAGTAGCCCGTGCCGTCGTCCGTCTCCGTCACGGTGGGGATGGAGAAGGGATCGTCCCCCTCGTCCACGGCGTAATAGCCCTCAGAACCGCCGATCACGCCGGAGGAGTCCACCAGGGTGATGCCGGTCACGCCCTGGGTCGTGGCACCGGATTCAGTGACGCTGTTGGCAATGGTATCATTTTCCAGATACAGGCCCGTGATGGAGTCCGCCGTCACCGCGCCGCCTTCCGCGACCTGGTACACGTCGGCAGCCTCCTCGTTGACTGTCAGCTCGCCGCCCTCGATGAGGATGACGGTGTTGTTCACAGAGCCGGTGGTCACATCGCCAAAGGAGCCGCCGGAGGGCAGCGATCCTCCGCTGGAGGCCGTGGCCTCCCCCGACGCCTCCGAGGAGGCAAAGGCGTTCCCCGCCAGGGCCAGGCACATAACCACGACCAGCAGGATGGACAGGATTCGTTTTGTTTTCATTGTTTGCTCCTTTCAATTTAAGTCTGTTGCTTAGATCGCTTCTGAAAATATTATAGTTTCCGAAGACCACGCTGTCAAAGCTCTTGTATATGCAGGCTCGCCGTCCTCGGACGCTATCCTTATGGTACGCCGCGCAGGGCAGCTCATCCGACCAGTATCACCACGCCCTGATATTCTCCGGCGGGCAGGCTGTCTACCTGGGTGCCGGTGGTGTAGTCATAGAATTCGTCGCTGCTGCTCATGGCACAGTCCACGTATATCTCTATCTCGTACCCCTCGGCGGCTTGGATGACCGCGTCCTCCTCCACAGACAGGCTGTAAAGGCTGGAGTCGCCGCTGACGTTCCAGACGGAATCAGAATCCAGGCTGAGACGGACGCCCCAGACGGTCTCATAGGTCTCGTTCTTCGTCAGCAGGGAATAGATCATATCCCCGTCGAAGTTCTCCGCGAGACCGTTGTCCTCCACGTCGCTCCAAAGGGCGTTCCAGGCCGCGCAGGTGCCGGAGACGATGGCCCCGTTGATAACCACGTTTTCCGTGGTGATGGTCATGGGACGCTGATAGTCGTTATGGATGATGTCGCCGTCCACGCTCATGTTGGAAAGGGCGATGCTCTGGCCCAGAGATTCCTCCCCGTCGGGAACGCTGACCGCGCCGCGGGCGTCGTAGTTCAAAATGGAATGAATCGCAATCGGACGACCCGTGACAGCGTTTTCATACACGTCGAAGGTGACGTTGTCTAGCGTCATTTCAATGTTGGTGCTGCGAAGGGCAATGCCGGAGCCGGCGCTGTAGTTCAGGAAGTACCCGCACTCGCCGTAGGCGTCGCCGTTTTCGTCGTTGTAATAGTCCCTGGTGGTGAGAGTGTCCTTGTCCGTCTGGAGGGTAGTGTTGGAGATATTCAGAACGCCGGTGGTAGTGTCATAGCCGGAGTTGTTGCCCATGCTGTCCACCAGGTGGACGACAATGGCGTTGCGCCCGGCGGAGACCAGGCTGTCCTTGTTCTCGGTGAGCAGATCGTCCTTATCCGCATAGAGCAGCGCCTCCTCGCTGGCGTCGTCAGAGGAGCCGATGCGCAGCACGCCGGAGCAGGCGATGAAGCCGCCATACTCGGCGGAGTACATCTCGCTGCCGTATATCTCCACAAAGCAGTTGGTGTCAGCATAGGTGCTGTAGCCACCGTTGGGGTTATCAGTCAGCACATTGTAGGCATACAGATAGGTGCTGTTCGCGCCGCCGGTGTCAGTAGACAGCGCTCCCCAGTCGCTGGAGACGGCGGTGGTATTATAATAGTACGCGCTGCCGCCCACGAACACATTGGCCCGGCAGGTGCTCAGAAGCAGGCGTGTCACCGGCTTATAGCAGGTGAGGGCACCGGTGGATTCGATATAGCTGTCCTTTACCACCACAGTCCCAAGCTGATACACGCCGATGGCGGAGCGCACCGCGCCGCTGGTCCAGACATAGCTGTTCTCCACCAAAAGCAGGGTGTCCTCGCCTTCAGCATAAATGCCTGTGCCGAGAGAGTTTTCACTGCTGCCCTGGGAATAGAGCAGATCAGATTCATGGGTCGCATCGTTCAGAATGATGACGCTGTTATATTCGCCCTCCTCTGTGGCATAGGGAACGCCGTCCTCATCGTATGCGATGCCGAAATAGCCATCCTCTCCGCCCAGGGTGTAGGTGCCGCTGGTGATATGCAGACCGCTGGTTCCCACATCATCATCCGTGATAAGCACTCCGCTGGCGGATGAGTCTGTAACCTCTCCGGCCACCGTTATGCCCGCTGTTTCCTCCGAGACGGAAGCCGCGCCGCCGTCTACCTCGATCACGCCGGGGACACTGGAGGTGCCGGCCTCGCCGCTGGACGCGAACGCTCCGCAGCTCAGGCCAAGGCACAGGCACAGCGCCACGATGACCGAAAGAAGCCTGTGTGAATACTTACTTGCCTTCATGATCGTCCTCCTTATAAAATAATGTGATCCGTGTATGTATAGCCGGCCTTAGAGCGCGAGGCAGGACAGCTCATATCGCACACAATCTCCAGGGCACGGCTCCTTCCCAGTATCAATAGGCAATATACTCCGGCTTAATATCGGCATATTCCGCCACCAGATCCTTCCAGCGGGCCGGAAGCTCGATTTTGGTGCAGGAGGGGCCGCCGTGGTCTCCGCCTCCGGCCAGAACCGTCATCATCGGGCCTGCGGCGCCGCCGCCCACCAGGGCGAACATATGCTTGGTGTCCCAAAAGGTGCGGGTGGAATGGGTCATATCCACCGGCAGGCTCACGTTGGCGGGAATGTGGTTGTTGCCGATCAGCCAGCGGATGTCTACCTCAGAGCCAGGGCGGCGGGCATATTCCACCGCATACTCCAGGATGCGTTTTTTATCCCAGCCCTCGTCGGCAAACATTTTGGCGCAGATGGGCGTCATAATGATCTCCATGCCTGGCTCCCAGCCCACCACGTTAATCTTGCACAGGCCGGACAGAAAATCCGCCACGGAGTGTCCGCCCAGGGCCCGATGCTCCTGGGGCCAGAACATGGTGACAGCGGAATCCTCCTCCGTAAACCCGAAATCCACGTGCAGGGGAGACCAGGGGTTTTTCTCCGTGTTGTCGCCGATGCAGAAGCCCAGGCGGTTCTCGTGGCCCATTTCGGACAGGTCCTCGATGCCAGGGCGAAGACCGCCGATGTTCATCATGATATATCCGAAGGCTCTGGCGATGGCGGCGTTTGGCTTATAATAGGGGGAGAGGAAATTGTCCCCCACGTTCAGACCGATGTCCTTTACTACCGGGCCGGACAGGGTCAGCACCGGCCCCCAGGTGGACTGGCTGCACGTCCATCCCTCCAGAATGATGCGCTCATCCAGCGCGCCCTGGACGGCGGCAATCAATACAGGCATATAGGTGGGCAGGCACCCTGCCATCACCGCGTTTACCGCGATACGTTCCACTGTGGCGAGGCCCATCTTCGGCGGAATACGGCCCACCACATAATCCCGGGGCAGATCCGTGCCCCGCAGCATTTCCTCCACCGCCTCCGGGGTGGGAATCTCGATGGGCGCGCCGTTGGTAAAGCCCAGCTTATAAAACCGGCGGCCGATCTCCTGGGCCGTGCCGGTATAGGTATCCTGTGCGTAATGCTGGTCGGGCATGGAGGGCGTGCGCTCCTCCTCCGTCAGCGGACGGCACAGACCGTCCACCAGCTCGTCGGTCAGGCGCTTTATATCCGGGGCCATAGCCGCGTCCACGATGTCCTGATCGACATGGGCGTTGACCTTATCCACCGTTATATCATATTGAATGGTGCGCAGACCGGGAACGCCCATGGTCTTCACGCCCCGGATGCCCGCCGGATAGGTGCGGGGCACCACCAGCATAACGGTGGGCTTTCCCAGCTTCTCCGTAAGCGCCGCGTTATAGCCCAGATACAGGGAGCTGGAGGGAACGCTTCCGTAAAAGCAGAGAACGCAGTCCACGCCCTCCAGCCACTGCTTATAGGTTTCATAAAACGCAGGATCCTTTTCGATCATGGGCGTTTCTGTGTTATATTGGATATACGAAAATCTGACATCCTTATAGCGGGTCGCCAGCTCCTTCTCTACGCTTTTCAGCATATAGGTAGCAAGGATCATGAAATCGCCGAACATACCGACCGTTTTCCCATCCAGGGTGTCCAGCCGCTCGTTCAGCCCTTTCAGGGCGGATGTATTCACCTCCGACCAGGGACTCAACGCTTGTAAAATCTCGTGAGACATGGTTGTCCTCCTATCATTTTTTGTTTGATATTGCAATTTTCCCGTGCTTGCATTATAATTAACGAGTATCATAAC
>JAJQBY010000110.1 GCA_021203045.1 Oscillospiraceae bacterium
ATTTATAGGTGCTGATCAAAACGACGCAGGATATGACCGCTGTCAGAAGATCGGATACAGGCATGGAATACAGCACGCCGTCCAGCCCGAAGAATGCAGGCAGCAGCAGGGCAAAGCCAACGCCAAACAGCACCTCACGCACCAGGGAGAGCAGGGTAGAGGCCAGTGCTTTTCCCAGCGCCTGCAGGTAGATGAACGTGCCCTTGTTGATGGTGGCGAATATCATCATGCAGAGATAAGTGCGGAAGCTCTTTATGGCGAATTCAGTATAATAGGTGCTTTCCTGCGCCGCGCCAAAGATGGCAATGAGCTGCCGGGGGAAGCACTCCACGATGAGAAGTCCTACAGCGCCCACGATGGCCTCGCATATGAGCATACGGGTGCAGAGGCCTTTGGCTCTGTCCTTCCGTCCGGCGCCGATGTTATAGCCCACGATGGGGATGCACCCGGCGGCTATGCCCACGGAGATGGAGATGATGATCTGGAAGAACTTCATGACGATGCCTACCACTGCCATGGGGATCTGTGCGTACTCTGTGAGACAGAAGACGGGGTCCAGCGCACTGTATTTGACGATCATGCGATTGACAGCCGCCATGGAAAGTACGATGGAGACCTGGCTCAGAAAACTGGTGAAGCCCAGGGGAATGAACTTGCGGATAAGCGCCCAGGAAAGACGGAAGCTGCTTTTTTCCAGCTTTACGGATTTCAGATGGAACAGATACCAGATGGAGAGTCCTGCTGTCAATATCTGACCCAGCACAGTGGCCACCGCCGCACCCATCATGCCCCATTTGAAGACGAATATGAAGATGGGGTCAAGAATGATATTGGTGAAAGCGCCTGCCAGGGTGGAGGCCATGGCGAATTTCGGGCTGCCGTCCGAGCGGATGATGGGGTTTATGGCCTGACCGAACATATAGAAGGGGATGCCCACGCTGATCCAGAAGAAGTACTCCTGTGCATTGGAAAAGGTTTCGTCGTTCACACGGCCGCCGAACAGGGTCAGGATCGGGTCCATGAAGATCAGATAGACGGCTGTGACGATCACGCTGGCGGCGATGGCCAGTATCACGGCATTGCCGATGCTCCGATGAGCGTTCTCCTTTTGATTAGCTCCCAGACATATGCTCACAAAGGAACAGCAGCCGTCGCCGATCATTACGGCGATGGCCAGAGCCACTACTGTGAGGGGATAGACTACCGTGTTTGCTGCGTTGCCGGCGGAGCCCAGATAGCTGGCGTTGGCGATGAATATCTGGTCGACGATATTATAGAGCGCCGCCACCACCAGGGAGATGACGCAGGGGACGGAGTATTTCTTCATCAGGCTGCCAAGGCCCTCCGTCTCCAAAAAGCTGTTGGATTTCTGGTTCAAGGTTTTCTTCCTCCTTATAAAACTGCAAAAAAATAACGTGTAGCGAATAAGCCGGACTTACGCTTAACGCTACACGCAACATTTTTCTGTATTGGAATTGTGTTCAAGAAAATATGAAAGTTGAAACAGCCGAGGCCTCGCCTCCGCTTTCATCTCCTATATTTTATCTCCCTCCGGAGAAAAAGTCAAGTCCGTTAAAATGACGAAATCCAAGCATGTTCCGGCTGGAGACAGTCGGTAATCTGTCAGCGCCTGTGCTGCGGTCAGAGGACGATAAGCTCCTTTGATGCGCTGGTCAGATTCCGGGCGCTGCCATCTCGCAGCCAGAGCATATCCTCTATCCGGACGCCGAACTGGCCGGGTATATAAATGCCCGGTTCAGCGGATATGACTGCGCCCTCCGGCATGGGGCGGCTGTTGGAGGGGCTGGCATTCGGACTTTCGTGTATCTCAAGACCAAGGCTGTGGCCGAAGCTGTGACCGAAGCAGGGACCATAGCCCGCCGCTGAGATAAGGTCCCTGGCGGCGGCGTCTATCTCCCGGCCGGTGGCCCCTGGCCTGGCGGCGGCGATGCCTGCCAGCTGTGCCTGGAGGACGGTGTCATACACCCGGCGCATCTCCTCTGTTGCGCTTCCAATGGCTACGGTGCGGGTCATGTCAGAACAGTAGCCATGATAGACGGCCCCAAAGTCTATGGTGACAAACTCACCGGCCTGTATTACCCTTTCGCCGGGCACACCGTGAGGCATACTGGTGCGGGGACCGGAGACCACGATGGGGTCGAAAGCGTTGGCCTCGCTGCCGTATTTATACATGTGGTATACAAGCTCTGCTGCCGCCTCCTGCTCTGTCATGCCGGGGCGGAGCAGGCCGAGCACTGCATCAAGGGCTTTTTCCGCAATGGCCTGGGCTGCCAGAATAGAGGCTATTTCCTCCTCATCCTTGCAGGCCCGCAGATCAGAAAGAAGGGAGCCTGCAGGGAAAAGAGACACGCCCAGGGCTTTTTCCAACGCAGCCCATCCGTCGTGGCTGAGCCGGTCGCCTTCCGCCAGAAGCTGCGTGAAGCCGTTTTCGGCTGCCAGCTCCTTCAGAATGTCGTTCAGAGTCCGGCCTGAGCCGGTGATAAGGATGTCCATATCCGATACTGCCTGTCCCGCAGCCTCCGCATAACGGGAGTCTGTGATGAGCCAGGTTTTATCCGGCCCGATGAGTACGGCGCCATCGGTAAAGGCAAAGCCGGAGGCATATCGTACGCTGACCAGATCCATAAGCAGCAGAGGCAGCGAAGCCCGCTGCCGTATCATATTTACACGGGACATAAAGGTTTCCTCCTTGGATGTATTGCGATGGATATTGTACCGGCCAGCTTGCCAGATGGCCGTATGGGCGGCGGTTGGACAAGAATCACCAGAGATCGTCTGCTGTCCAGGGGCCGGACCAGTCGGTGCCGTCGAAAATAGCTTCACCTCCGCCGATCGTGAACAGGACGGAGTTTACCTCCTCCAATGCACATAGGGTAGAAGCGATGGAGCGGATGGCGGCAATGCGGGCCTCCTCCGTCAGAGATGCGAAAAAGCTTTGAGAAAGGGACGCGGTGTAGGCTCCGTTTGTCACGGTAAGGTCAGTCACCGTGCCGCTGCCGGAGAACAGAGAGGGATAACCGGGCTCCGCTGCGGCCAGCAATGCCTGAAGCACTGCCTCCGCCTGGGACTGATAATCCGAAAGATTCACCCGGAAGGGCAGGGCGGCTACATCCTCCAGCCCGGGCAGGGCCAGATACAGGTCCGCATCTATTTCCCCCTGGGCCTCGGATACGGGGCCGATGACCTCGTCATATTTTGTGAATGAGCCGCTCAGAGACAGGTAAACATAGCTCTCCAGAGCCTCACCTTCTACCAGGATAACGACGCTGTCCACCTGAGAAAGAGAGGTCAGGGAGTTCACGATGGAATAAATTGCCAGCCGCTCCCCGGAGGCGGTATCCGGTCGGTTTTCATAAAACGCGGCAGAGAGATTTACGGTACATACTCCATCCTCCGTCTGGCAGGAGATAAGCTCGGTTCCCTCCGGAATAGCCTGCTGCAGTTCGCCGTTATTGGGACCGCGGAGAAGCTCCTCTATAACATATCGCTCCGGGGAGGTATCCTCATCCAGCGTCAGGCTGTGGTATTCGCTGAGAAGATACCGGCCGTCCCCATCGGCAAAATAGAGCCGAAGCTGGCGGACATAGGGATCGGTATCCGTATCCCGCAGGAGAGCGTCTTCCGGCATGAGACCGGAAAAGACAGTCTGTTCACCGGCAATGACAGTGACGGATTCTACCTCGTCCAGAGCACACAGAGTTAAGGCGGCGCAGAAGGCGGTGATGGTCTGGTCCATATCCGTCAGGTCAAGAAAGCTTTCCGAAAAGGTCAGCGTTACCACAGATTTTTCCAGTGACCAGCCCTCTATGGTGACATTATCCGGTAAAGCGCAGGACAGCTCGCTGTCCTCGCTCTCGGATGCGAAAAGACCCAGCACGCCGTCGATGAGAGAGTCCCCCTCCGGCTGAGGGCAGGCTTCCTCACAGATCAGGTCTCCGCCCCCGG
The DNA here is from genome assembly GCA_021203045.1 of Oscillospiraceae bacterium. GTDB lineage: Bacteria > Bacillota > Clostridia > Oscillospirales > Oscillospiraceae > CAJOIG01. The sequence goes on from JAJQBY010000110.1 coordinate 3,967, forward strand.
AGGCATTCTCTGAGGCGACCCGATAAATGGTGACAGTCTCCCCGACCACCGTCTCCTCCTCTTGATTGAGAAACGGCAGCGAAAATGGAAGGTCGATAGAAATTTCTGGAAGCTCAAAGGAGATCTCAAACGGCAGGTCAAACGGAAGCTCGAACGGCAGCAAGCCTGCGGCCGCCAGCACAAACAGCACTAGCAACAGCAAAAGCAGCGTGAGCAGCGCCGCGAAGAAATAGCGTTTTTTCATGGCCGTCTCTCCTTTTTGGGACACAGGGGGAAGGTGACGGTAAAGCAGGTGCCGCCCTCCGGACGGCGGGATACCTGGATGTCTCCGCCGTTGGCGATCACCGCATCGTGGACGATGGAAAGGCCCAGACCACTGCCTCCGGAGGCGCGGGAGCGGGCCTTGTCCACCCGATAAAAGCGCTCGAAGATATGGTCGATATCCTCCTCTGGAATGCCGATACCGGTATCCTCCACCATCAGGATGACGGTGGTTCGCTCCTTTCGCAGGGAAAGGGTGACGATGCCGTTTTGTATATTGTACTTGATGGCATTTTCCACCAGGTTGAATATAATCTGGTACAGATCGTCTGCTGAGGCCTTCACGATGCAGTTGTCGGAAAGCCGCGTGCGCAGAGATATGCACTGCTTTGCCGCCAGGGGCTCCAATAGATGCAGGGTACGGCGGGCCACCAGCTTTACGTCTACCGGTTCCCGCTGAAGCTGCGTTGCGCCGGCGTCAAGCTTTGTCAGGCTCATCAGCTTTTCCGTCGTCCGCTGGAGGCGATCGGCCTCGTTGCCGATATCCTGGGCAAATTCCCGAACAGTTTTCATATCCATATTTTCTGACTGGATGATGCTGTCGGACAGAAGGCGGATAGCCGCCAGAGGCGTGCGCAGCTCGTGGGAGGCGTCGGATACGAATCGGCGGCGTATCTCCTCTGTATCCTCCAGCCGCCCGGTCAGGATGTTGAATTCCTCTGACAGCACGGCCAGCTCGTCGTTTCCCTGCACGGAGATTCGATAGGCATAATCGCCGCCACGGACGAAATTCATGGCCTTGGAGAGCCGCTTGATACGCCGGGTCAAGGTGCTGGAAAGGATGGTAATGATGATGATTCCGGCGCCGCCGAACAGAACGGACATATTCCGCAGATTTCGCTGTAATCCACGAATGATCTCGCCCTGTTCGCTGTCGTATTCATAGAGATACACAGCGCCTACGATGGTGCCGCCGGAGGATACGGGCGTAGCCGAACGGCTGATGAATACCCCGCCGGAATAGGCGCAGTAAAAGGCGGTATAGCCATTCAATGCTTCAGCCACCTCGGACAGCAGAGCATAGCGCCCAGTGGTATCGTCCTCCGAGGTGTCATAAAGGATAAGCCCACTCTGGTCAGTGACGATCATACGGGTCACAGGCGTCACGTCCAACAGCTCCATGACCTGATCTACCGATTCGCTGGTCAGTACCTCCAAAGCGGCCAGGGAACTGGATATGACCGAGCCCTGGGATTGCAGAGTGCTCTGCTTGGTGGTGATGACCATATCCCGGCTGACCATGACAGGGTAGATATTCAGAAGAAGCAGCAGGGCGGCGGTGAACAGAGCGAAGGTGGAGGCGACTTTAAAGCGGACTGTGGTTCCCCGGCGCTTATGCTTTGCCTGCCTGCGCTGCTTGCGTTCCAGCTTCCGGGCTTTTTTCTCCTGCTTGCGTTCCAGCTTGCGGTGCTTTTTCTCAAGCCGGCTGGCCTTTTTTTGCTGCTTTTCCAGCTTCTTCTGCTGCCTCTCGAGCTTTTTTTGCTGTCGGTTATTCTGTTTTTTATTTTTCCTCTTTGAAATAGTAACCCACGCCCCACTTGGTAATGATGCATTCCGGCTTGGCCGGATTATCTTCCAGTTTCTCCCGCAGACGGCGGATGTGAACGTCCACGGTGCGGATGTCGCCCTGGTAGTCGTAACCCCATATCAGATCCAGCAGATTTTCCCGGGAGTATACCTTTCCCGGTGTGCGCATCAGAAGCTCCACCAGGTCGAATTCCTTCACCGTCAGCTCCACGCTTTTTCCGTTCACCTCTGCGGAGCGGCGTTCCGTATCGATGGTGACGGGACCGCAGGTGATACGTCCGGCAGAGGGCGCTGTCCCGGGCTGAGGGCCTGTCCGCCGGAGAAGTGCCCGGATGCGAGCCTTCAGCTCCAGAATGTTGAAGGGCTTTGTGATATAGTCGTCGGCTCCGTATTCAAAGCCGATCAGCTTGTCTGTGTCCTCGCTCTTGGCAGTGAGCATGATGATGGGAACGGTGGAGAACTCCCGTATCATCATGCAGGCGGAGAGACCGTCCAGCTTTGGCATCATCAGATCCAGCAGAATCAGGCCATAGGCCCCGGTACGGGCCATTTCCACCGCTGTCTGACCGTCATAGCACGCGTCCACCTGATAGCCATCGTTTTCCAAATTGAATTTTATGCCCTTGACCAGCAGCTCCTCATCGTCCACTACCAAAATTTTCATAGGGCTGACTCCCTCCCTTGTTGTCTTACTTGATGGTATATATAAGAAATGTTTGTTTTTATCCAAAATTTATATAAGGCTCGAGCTTCTCATAGGTGGCCTGGCCGATGCCATACACGTCCAGTACATCCTCCCGGCTGGTGAAGGGGCCGTTTTCCTCCCGCCAGGCGATGATACGCTCCGCCAGCACCGGGCCGATACCGGGCAGCGCTTCCAGCTCCTCTGCTGTGGCAGTGTTGATATCCAGCAGGCCGGCAGACGAGGATATTGCAGCCTCAGAGGTATCCAGTGTGGAAATAGACACTGCCGGTGCACGATCTGCCACTGTCAGGCGAAGAATGGTTATCAGAAGAAGCACCGCAGCAGCGGCCCAAAGGATGGTCCCGATACGTTTTTGCAGGTGTGTTTTCATAATTCAATAAATATTTAATAAATCTGACAGTTGCTTTTCCCGCGTTTTTTTCTTATAATGGATAGGACAGAGAAGAAGGG
>JAJQBY010000050.1 GCA_021203045.1 Oscillospiraceae bacterium
TGGCAGCGCCGCAGGCGCTGACGGAGAGGTTTCCCCCGTACCGGCACCAGGTATAAACGGATACCAAGTCCCCCCACCGCAGTGCGTATGTCCGCCCCCGCCGGGGGCCGTCCGGCTCAGGCGGTGATTACCTCCAGGCCCAGGTGCTTGCCGAGGGCCACTACCTGATCGAAGCAGTTGCCGTAAACCAGGGGGACGTGGTTGCCCACCTCCAGCTGCTTCTGGAAGAAGTCGTTGCCGTCCTTTACCCGGAAGAACACGCCCTCGGAGCAGGAGTAATCCTCATAGCCCACGCCGCCGACGATCTCCCCCTTGGCCACGAACAGCTTGTCGCAGGCGGGGGATATGCGGCACATGGTGATGGTGGTGCCAATATCCCGGGCGAAATCATACCGGAGGGTCACGCCGAAGCCGCTGGCGGCAAAGGGACGGATGGCATAGGGGGCCTTGGGCGCGTCCCAGCCCCGCATGTTCCGGCGGGGGACGGCGTGCCAGGTGAGAATCACGTTGTCCGGGTCGGCCTTGGCCGCATCCAGACATTTATCGTCGATACCGGTGTGGAAGAAGGGAGACAGGCCGTAGCGCCCGGTCTGCATGGCCTTGGCGTCATGGGTGGTGTTGCCCATATAGGCCGGGGCGTCGGCGAAGGCGGACAGGATGGCGATGGACAGGGCGGCGGGGATGTCATATTCGCAGGCGGAGGGAATCCCCATCTCGCCAAGCAGGGAGTGGGTCATGCAGAAGGTCATGCGCTCGTCGTTCAGCCGGCGGGTGGCGCAGGCGTCGGGACAGGGAACGGCGAAGGCGTTGCAGCCGTAATAGTCCAGCATCTTTTTCACGGTGATATAGAAGCGGGCGGAATTGAGCACCTCCTCCCGGGTCATGTCGCAGGCCCGGGCGTTGCCGATCAGCTCGTCCGCCAGAGCCTCCATCTCGGCCACGTCCTCCTCCGTGGGATTCAGCGCCGCCCGGCCGGGGAGGGTATAGTTTTCACCGGACTGACCGATATGGGTCTGGTCCAGCAGCTCGTGGATATTGACGAAGGAGAACTGGGCGCCCAATACGTCGGTGACGTGCTCCAGGCTGACGAAGTTTCCCATATCGCTGACGGAGCGGGTGGTGCCGAACCGGGCGGCGCAGAGGACGCGGGTCTGCCGGAGTATCTTCTCTACCCGCAGCACCTCCAGAAAATCCACCGTCTCCTTCCAGGTGCGGTAGGCATAGGTCTCCAGCCCTCTGGCCCGGGTGGCGGCGGCCATGATGGTCTGCATGCACTGGGGGCCGGGGATGAGCACCATGGGCTTGCCTGCCTTCTGGGCGAAATCCACGATCAGGTCGGTGAGCCGTCCGTGGGGAGCCACCAGATACACGTCCACCCGGTCTTTGTCCTGCAACAGCTCATCCAGCATGTCGGGGGTGACAAGAAACTCCTCGTTCCGGTCGATCCATACCGGCTCCAGCACGTTGAAATGGGGGCCGGACAGGTTCTCCGCCAGCTCCCGGTCGGAGCCGCGGATCAGGGCCTGATTGGTCATGTCGTCAAATTCCTTCGTCAGCTCGAAGCCCTTGCCCATGCGGCACGGCCCCTCGAACACATAGTCGTGATGTAGCGTGACATAGACAGGCTTTACGTTCAGCCGGATGTCCTTTCCGAGATGCAGCATTATTGTGACCCTCCTGATTTGTTTTGCAGCGCCTGCCATATATGGGCGGTGCTTTTTTTGTTTCCGAAGCCCCGGACGGGGGCTTGATTATAATATAACATAAGCTTTGCCGCGCTGTTTGTCAAGACCCGATGGGGAACGGGGCGCTGGTGGGGGATATGGAAGATATGCGATTGTTGAAAACCTGTGGAGAAAATGTTGAGAAAATTCGTGATTGTTGAAAACTTTGTGGAAAAGCTGTTGGAAAGTGGGGTTTTCCACAGCCGGAGCCATCGCGCCCCGCGGGGCTTTCCTTGCCTGGACTAGACTTACCTAGCCTTACCTTACCTCGGTATACCATTTTAAAGTTTTTAACAATGTCAGGCAAAAAACGGCCTGACATTGCAGGTGGGAGACAGTTACAGATTGGGGAGCATGGTTTTATATAAACCGGCATGGTAGCGGTCCGGGCGGATATAGTTGTTGCGGGCCCAGTCCCGGATGTAATACACCTTTCCGGGAAAAAGAGGGACGATCAGCTCAGTGCTTGTCAGCTCATCCAGGGCGGAGGGGGGCGCTTCCGTCATCCGCATCACGCCCAGGGCCTCCACGCAGCCGTCGTCATCCGCGGCCATGCCCAGGTCATAATACAGCAGCCGCGCCGCCCGGCTCAGGCTCAGAAACCGGCTGCTGCCCACGATCGACCGGGCAAACATACGCCGTTTGGCCATAAAAAATACCTCCATTTCGCAAGAATCCAATTTGATTTCTTGTGGTATGGAGGTATTATAACATATTTTATTGCATTTGTCAAGATATTTGTTGCGTATTTTGTTGCAAAATAAGGCATAAAAATCCCCGGCGGCAGATGTCGCCGGGGGGTGGTTGCATGGGGGCTACAGACCCAGCAGATCGGAATGGGTGCCGGTGCGGACCAGATACAGATCATCTCCCTCGACCCGGTAGATCAGGAGCCAGTCGGGGAGTATGTGACACTCCCGGCATCCGGCCAGATCGCCGGTCAGCCCATGCTCCCGGTTCCGGGGCGGCAGGGCGGCGGGGATGCGGAGCACATCGATAACGGTCTGCAAAAGGGACAGGTCATAGCCCCGTTTGGCGCAGAGCTTCAGGTCTCTCCTGAATCGGGTGGAGGTGTTCAGCTTCAGCATGGCTTAATCGTCCAACAGAGAGGCAAAGAGATCGGCGGTGGCGCCGTCAAAATGCTCGCCCCGGCCGGTGCGAATCATATCGTCTACCTCGGCTGCCGCATCCAGGGTATCCCGGTTCGGCGGAAGCTCGGCATACACGTCTATGCCGGACATCTCTCCGAGGCTGGCCAGTATGCTCACCACATAGACCATTTTGTCATCCGGCAGCTGGTCGATGATGTTCTGTGCAAGCTCACGATAGCTCATGGCGGCACGTCCTTTCCTTGTTATTATGCGCAGAGTGGCGTCTATTTATCACTATACCACACCCGGGCCCGATTCGCAAGGGCCGCCTCTAGTCCCTGCTCCGGCCGGCCAGGAGGCTGTTGGCGATCATGCCGCCTACGATCAGGGCCAGGCCGATGAAGCCGGCGGCGTCGGGGAGGGCGTCGCCCAGGACCAGGACCCCGCCCAGGAGGGTGAACACCACCTCTCCGCACTGGGCGGCCTCCACCGCCGCGAGACGGCGCTGATCGGCCTTCACAAGATCGGTGGCGTGGAAAAACAGCACCGTGGCGATCACACCGGAGAACAGGGCCACTCCCACGGACTGGAGGGCCTGCCCGCCGGTGGGCCATCCGGCCCGGCAATATGCAACAATGCAGGCCACGACCCAGAAGGGCATGCTGCAAAGGGTCATGCCGAACACCCGCTCGATAGCGTCCATCTCCGGCGGGCACAGGGCCATCATCTTCCGGTTGCCCAGGGGATAGGCGAAGGCCGCTATGATGATGGGTATCAGGGCGATCAGGCCGGCCCCGGCCCCGGCGGAGAGATTCCGCCACTGGAGCAGCAGCACCCCCACCAGGATCACGCAGCTCATGGCCAGGTTCTTCCCCGGTATCCGCTGTCCGAACAGGGGGGCCAGCAGCACCCCGGCCACAATGGTGAGCTGCCATGAGGCGGCGGTGAGCCAGGATTCCCCGTATACCGAGGCCAGGGTCAATGGCATATAGAACAGCCCGAAGCCCACGGTGCTCCACGCGAGCCACTGCCACGGCTTTTCCCGTATGGCCCCCATCACCGGCCCCAGCCGCCGCCCCGGGGACACCGCCAACAGCAGCCCCAGCATGGGCAGCATGAATATATATCGCAGCCCCGCGCTCCACAGCCAATACCCGCCGGACAGGTTCATGCTCCTGTTCAGCAGGAAGGTGAAGGCGAAAAAGAATGAGGCTAAAATGCCGAAAAACATAGCTTTCTTCATAAAGGTTTCCTTCTATTTGGGGCGGCGGGTCTTTTTCCGCCAGGCCGCGTTGCCCCTCCTCGACGTGCTTCAAGCACGCCTTCGTCGGGGCGCCTTGCCTGACGAAAAAATCCCTCGCCGGGCATAAACCACATATCACAAACGAGGCCGCAGCCAAACGCTGCGGCCTCGCTGTGGTTTAGAGCTTCTTTTTGGTTCTTTTTCTTTTCAAGAAAAAGAACGCCTCGCAGAGCTCGCGTCCGCAGACGCGAATAAAATCTAAATCCGTTTTTTTCGGCGGCGCGTACGTCGAAAAAACTCTTATCGGCCTGTAAGTGTGCGAGCGAAGCGACTACCGCCCGCAGGCGGTGTGCAAACGCGCAACCGTGCGAAGCACGGCTCTTGGCGCGTGCAGTGCGCGCACAGGCCGCAGCCCCTCATTTGAAAAGGCTCCGCCTTTTCAAATGACTTTTAATAGTAGCAGAGCTCCCGTGCCGCTGCATCCAAAGCGTCCCGGTCGTCGGGGTGGGCGATGGAGATCAGGGCCTTGGCGCGCTCGCGCACGTCCATGCCACGCAGGTTCACATAGCCGTACTCGGTGACCACGTACTGCACATAGTTGCGCTGATGGGTGACGATGGCGCCGGGGGTGAGCTGGGCCTTGATCTTGGGCATGCCCTTCTTGGTGCGGCTGGTGAAGGCCATGATGCCCTTGCCGTGCTCGGCGTAATAGGTGCCCAGGGTGAAGCAGAAGCCGCCGCCGGAGCCGGAATACTGGGTCGGGCCGATGCTCTCCGCGCAGATCTGGCCGGTCAGGTCGATCTCCACAAGGGTGTTGATGGAGACCATGTGGTCCTGGCGGGCGATGTTGAAGGGGTTCACCACCTCAGGGCCGGGCTTCATGATGCACTTGGGGTTGTCATGGAGGTATTTATACAGCTCATGGGTGCCGTCCGCGAACACGCCAACGTGGAGCTCCTTGTCATATGCCTTGTTCTTGCCGGTGATGACGCCCTTGTCGATCAGGTCCGCCATGGAGGAGGTGAACTGCTCGGTGTGCAGGCCCAGGTCGTTCTTGGTGAGCAGATAGCGGCCCACGGTATCGGGGATGCCGCCGATGCCCATCTGGATGGTGTCGCCGTCGTCGATGAGGCCGGCCACGGCCTTGCCGATCTGGTCCTCCAGCTCGGTGGTCTGCATGCCGCCGATGCAGTACTCGGGGGTGTCTACCTCATACAGCAGGGTGACGGCCTCCACAGGGATGGCCACGGAGCCGTTCATATAGGTCAGGTTGGGGTTGACCTCCAGGATGATGCGCTTTTTCTGCTCGATGGCGTCCTTCACGGCGTAGTACTCGATGGTCTGGTTCATGCCGATGTACATGTTGCCGTGCTCGTCCATGGGGGAGACCTGGGCGGTGAAGATGTTGCAGGGGCGGTGCATGTTCACGCTGCGGTAGTAGTTGGGCAGGTCAACGGGGATGAACATCGCGTTGCGCATTTTGTGGGCCTTGCGGTAGCTGGGGCCGTAGAAGTAGTTGGCGCAGTTGATGTGGCCGTCCATGCCCGGGGTGGTCAGGAAGGGATAGTCCCCGATGCGGCTCTTGTAGACGATCACGTTCTCCACCCGGGGAGCGATCTCGTGGAGCCGGCCGAACAGGGTGGTGGGCTCGTTGTAGTTGTTGGAGCACCAGATAACGTCTCCGGACTGGATCAGATCCAGTGCCTGATCCACGGTGCCCTTCTTGGACTCGTAGATCTTTTTGTAGTCTTCGTAGGTGTAGGCCATGGTTCACTCTCCATATGTAATATTTTTATTAGTTGACACGCTCTCTATTATACCAAACCGCACAGGTTTTGCAAGAGGTGGTTTTAGGGGGGAGGTCAGGCCAGGCCCTGCTCCCCGTCCTCCTTCCGGAGGGGGACGATGGCAAGGGTCTTGCCAAGGGGGGCCAGTACCTTCAGGACGGTCTCCAGCTGGGGATTGGTGTCTCCCCGCTCCATCCGGGCGATGACAGGCTGGCGGACGCCGCTCAGCTCCTCCAGTTTTTTCTGGCTGATGCCCTTTTCCTGCCGGGCCTTGATCAGCTCCCCGATCAGCGCCACCCGCAGGTCGCTCTCCGCGATCTCCTCAGGGGTGAAAACCTCCCGCTCAAAATCCTCCCAGCTGCTGCCGATGGCGGGATTATCTGTGATCTGTGCCACCCGCCGGTCGCTCTCTGCGATTTCCTCGGGGGTGAACAGCTCGGCCCGTACATCCTCCCAGCTGCTGCCGATGGCAGGATTGTCTGTGTTCTTACTCATATACGACGCCCCTTTCTCTCATATCCTCCAGCTCCCGCTTGGCTTTGGCGATCTCCCTGGCGGGGGTCTTCTGGGTCTTTTTCATGAACTGGTGCAGCAGCACGAAGCTGCCGTTGTGCCATGCCACGAAAAGCACCCTGTCCCGCAGGGGCCGGAGCTCCCATATCTCGCCGTCCAGGTGCTTTATATAGGGCTCCCCGGCCTGTGTGCCGTAGTTGCTCAATGTTTTCACATAGTCCCGGATTTTGTTCAGCTTTATACGGCTGTCCTTGTCGTTGCGGCTTGCCAGCGCTGTCAGATACTCTCTGACCGGCTCGTTGCCGTTTCTGTCCTTGTAGAAGTATATGTTGTGCATATACAGTTTGCCCTTTTCTTTTTAAATTATAACTTAAAAGTTATTGACTGTCAAGGGGCTTCCCCCCCTCATCACCCCATCCAGCGCCCTAACGCCTCCGGGCTATCGAACAGGGGGATATAC
>JAJQBY010000053.1 GCA_021203045.1 Oscillospiraceae bacterium
ATATGATAATTTTGATAAAAAATAGCTAGACAAAATTGAAAGGTAATGGTATAATCATAGTTATGTTGAGGCCGGTCGTCTTGAAATGTTAGGCTCAGACTGCGTCTTTGACAAATATTATTTTTATGGAGGAATTCTATGACTCTATTTACAACTATGGCTGAAACGCCCCACATAACGAGTCTACCACAGCATTATCGGCGCCAGAGTGTGCGGAGTGAACTCATCCCGACTGGGATCGAGTACTTGATCAACAGGTCATGTTTTCTTGCGGTTATGGATGCACAGGAAGCGTGGGGCAAGGAGGAAGATAATAAAAAGGCCCAGACGAGCACGGCCATGCTCACCCGGACCTATGAGGTTGAAAAAGATGTGTGTGCTTTCTTCTTTTTCTATTTTAAAAATATCACTATTCTGCGGATTTGTCAACTGATGTATTCTCGGCGTAAGAGTGCCGTTGTATGCATCCCCTATGTAGTAGTGGGAGGTGATCGACATGGTGGCTGATGAGTATTTTGAAATGAGGGGTGCAGATAGTACGGATTCCATCACTTTGCCCACGGAGAAAGTGGTTCAGACTCAAATGGAAACTCCGGCTAGAGTAGAGGCAGAGCAGGACGCCTTTGCCATAGACTCTGCTCTGCCTAAAGTCCCTACAAGGCTCACTGACGAGGTAATAACCGACCCGCCTAGCGTTTCGGAAAATGTAAACTGCGTTGAGGGTCTGTCGGACAATCAGAATATGAACATGCAGGACGAGACGAGACAGAGTGTAAGCTCGGTGAAAACTCGATTCGTTTATCCCAATGGAAGGGTGCGCAAAGTGATACTCCTCTGTGAGAACGGTGAAGAGCGCTTTGCATGGGAACGTTTTGATGATGGATCGTGGGTTGTTGATAATAGCACACAAGATCTTGATTTATATTATGAAACGTCCGATCGCCTGGCCGAATTTGGTGTTTCGCCTGAAGTGGTAGATCCCCATAATGCTTCTATTATCTTTTATGTCGGTGGAGAATCGGAAGTTCGCACATTAGCAAAAATTGGTTTCGCTGCCGTGTCACTTCCGAATGGGGTAGAGCAGACATTGGACGAACACTATTCTTCAATTTTGGCTGAGATAGTGAAGGGTAAGACTTTTTACGCCATTGCTAATAATGATAAGCTTGGATGGGATTACGCCATCACTGCTGCAAATGCAATGAGCGGAATCGCATCTGAAGTTAAGATTTTGGATATTACGAAGATTTGGGCCGACTGCCCTAAGAGGGGGGATATTTCCGGCTTTTTCGCTCTATACGGCAAAACTACCACAGTAGTAATGCTGGCAAATCTTTCCCAAATGGTGCCTGTCTTTGATCCTAACGCACTACCGATTAGAGTTACAGAAGATGCTAATATGTCTAAACCGCCCATAATAGTTCCTGTAGGCCCTCGCATTAGGTACGGATACGCTATTAAGAGCGAAGACCCGAAATTCCTTCTTTATCCATATATTCAGATCGGAAAAGGTAACATGATCCAAGGAATGAGTGGCGTAGGTAAGACATTTTTAGCTTGTGCTTTTGCGGCCCACGTTACCAGCGGCAAGCCTTTACTGGGGATACCCGTCGAATATCCCGGTCGAGTCATAATATTTTGCGGGGAGGACGAGGCTTCGGTTATCCGAAAGAGAGTACTAGATAGCGGCGGAAATGAGTATAATCTTCTGATTGTTGATAATTTTTCAGGAATTACTTTTAATGATCCAATCATAGAAACCTTTATTACCCGGTTCGATGCAAGACTTGTGGTAATGGATCCTATTCAGCTTTTTTTAGGGGCCAGGACAAACATGAACCGCGCAAACGAAACACGTCCTGTATTGCAGCAATTCATTGATATGTGCAACAGCCATAGCTGCGCGCCCATGATTATATCTCACATCGGCAAGTCTGCAATAGAAAGGCCTGCTATTATGGGAGCGCTTGGTTCTGTGGATATAGCAGCTAGTATGAGAACCATAGGTGAGGTTACAGAAGATCCAGCAAATTCTGAGCGGAGACTATTCGTCCCTATAAAATCAAGCAATACTAGACCTGGTAAAACTATAGTTTATGAGACAAGTGATAACGGAGTAATCTTTCATGGTTTTAGTGATTATACCGTGAGCGACCTTAATAACAAACGTCCTATTAAGGGTAGCCAGTCACAAGCTGAAGAGTTTATTTTGAGTGCTCTTATCGAAGCTGGCGGGAAAATGCTTGTAGCGAATTTGGACAAGGAAGCTAAGAAATTGGGGTTCAGTACCGCTGTTTTAGGTCGAGCAAAGAGTTCTCTGTATGATGCGAAGGTTGCTGTGCATGTGCAGGAGAACCGCAAGCATTATATTGCCTTGTGCGAACAGGGTGCAGACACTCCACTGAAAAATAGGGACGAAGATTTCTGACAAATCAAAGGACACAACACAGTGCGAAGTGCGAAGTGACCCGCAATCCCTTGTGTTGCAAGGGGTTTCACCACTTCGCGTGGATGCAAAGTGACAGCGTTACATCTAAAGGGCTGGCAGAGGATTTACACACGTCCTCCTCCAGCCCCTTTTTGTGATGACAGACAATTCCCGTCACAAAGGACAGAGCAAAGTCAGACACTTATCCATCGCCAGTCTCTCTGTACGTCATCCCCAAGTTGATAAAAAGATGGGCTGGCAGGAAGTGCGTGCTCATACTCATTCAGTCCCTCTAATTGCGGTAATGCAGAATCTCTGAGCAAAAGGCCTGCCCAAAGACAGACACTCGGTCATCATCGGCCTATCTGTTTTGGCAGCCCTGTAACCAACATGAGAGTGCACATGACAAGAGTACAGTACTAAGAACATCAAAAATAGATGACTGGCATTGTGATTGCACACATTCATCTGCAGCCTTTCTGATTGCGGTAACGGATAATGTCTAAACAGAAGGACTGCCCAGAGACAGGCGCTTGTCCATCACCAGTCCCTCAATTCGTCCTGCTTGCAAGATCCTACATCATAGACAGGCTGGCAGAAAGTGCGTGTTTATACTTACTCAGTCCTTCTATTTTTTCATTGCTTTATTTTTCTCTGCTTATGTGGACATTATCACTTCGCAATCGTGCGAAGTGGTGAAACCCCTTGCAACACAAGGGATTGCGGGTCACTTCGCACTTCGCACAATAAATAGTATTCGGTTTTTCATGCGTTTCGCCTGAGGCGAGATAGTGGCAAATCAACGAACGTACACCTCCACTGGTTTTTGAAGTACACTCTTCAGTTTGCCGACATCGATGGGATACATCTGCCCTTCTTCCCTGAGAGGGCAACCTTCACAGGCGCTATCAACTTATTTGTTAAATCAAAATCATGTATAGCTTGACATTCAGCGTACAATTTCATATAATAATGATTGAATAATACTATTATCGAAGGTGACTTTTATGATCGACTTGGCACGCCAAGATCTGATAGACCGTCTGCTAGCGCTGGACGAAGAGGCGTATCTGACCTTTCGGGATGCAGAACGACTACATGTTGTCATCGTGGGCGGAAGTGCGCTTGTCCTGATGGAATATATCAGCCGCAGCACACATGATATAGATGCCTTGGACGTATCCGTGCGCCTTCAGGGAATGTTGGCCCAGTATGACATCAACTGCCGGGTTCAGACCTATATCAACAATTTCCCGTATAATTATGAAGACCGGCTCCGCCCTCTGGGCCTGCCTACGAAGCTGATCGACTACTACACCGCGTCGCTGGAGGACATCGTGGTTGCAAAGCTCTATTCAGCTCGCGACAAGGATATTTTGGACATCACCACGCCGGAAGTGCTGGAACATATCGACTGGCAGCTGCTGCAACACCTGGCCACTGATGAGGGCGAGGCCAGAGCGTCGTCCCTGAACGACCGGCGCTACAGCGACTTTTTGGCAAACTATACCGAATATGTAAAGGAGTACGGCCCATGCAAAAGCTAACCTTTCATGGTTTTTTGAAGCGGTATATCGTCCAGCTCTCTCAATGCGGCAGCAGCAGCATCTATAAGCTCGTCAGGGAGTGCGTGGAAAGCAATCCCCGTCTCCGCGAGCCGCTGTATCTGTATGCGGCGGCGTATGACCACACAGACACGCTTCTTCGCGCCACTAGGGGCACCAACTTGTATAAGCATTATCAGGCCCTCGCAGAACGATATTCTTATTCCGATATGGTCTCCCTGCTGAAGACTGAGTCGGTCGCGCTGGACGAGGGATACCACAAGGTTTGGCAGGCCTATCAGAGCGTTCTGGCTCGCAAAGAAAGAGACGACCGGGTCAAGGAGCTGTACCGCGGTGAGATTCTTCGCCTCCATCAGGAGACCGGCGTCTCCGTTTACCGGGCCGGGAAGGATAATCGTCTGAACAACGGCAACTACAGCGCCTGGATTCGAACAGGAGACTCCAATAAAATCAGCCTTGAGGCTGCGAAAAGGGTATATACGTATCTGGGCGGGCAGTAGTGAACGCCGTCTCTCAGTGAGCATATGGTAAGATGATGTTTCTGGAATTATATGGAAATTTCTCACGGTGAGAAATTTTGGGAGTGTAAAGTAAGAGGGCTGGAAGTAGGTGTATGTACATCTTCCTCCAGCCCATCTGTGCATCCTGCCATCCAAAGCTTCGAATTTTTCAAGGAATTTGTCACAGTTGTTTCTAAACAGGGGGGTTACAAATACACAGACAGCATTTTCAGCTTTTGAAACTACACTTTCAATTCTGTCGGTACTAAAGGATTATCATCCCACAGTCACGGGGGATACCATATAACAGCGGCTGACTGTCCGTTTTATGGGACAGCCAGCCTTTTCGGTTAGACCTCTATCATACGTACCAGACAATCTCCACACAAGATGTTTACCGCTTTGGTAGCTCGGACACTCTGACCGCATACAGGACAGGCCAACTTGCGGGTGCTACTTGGTCTCCGCCCTCCCTGAGAGGGCGTTCCTGCTGCCTGAGTGAAAGCGATTCCGTCCCGGCCTAGGGATATTTCACTCCAGCCCTTTGCAAGTGCATATTCAACCAGTTCGTCCGTGGGAGAGGTATTCCATCCATACGGACAGGGAACACAATGCAAGCCGTGGGATTCCGCGATTATTTTAAATCGTTTGTTGTGGTAGGTTCCGCCTCTGCTAGTCTCTTGAATCTCGTTCTCTCTGCAATATAAGTGAACCATTTCATGCAGGATGGTATCCAGAGTTTCCTCTATCGGTTTGTCAAGAACCTCTGCGGCAATGTTTAGTTCGTATGCCGTTTCGCCCTTTCGACGCCATACCTTGCCTCTGGTACAATGGCCATAGGTACCGGGTTTGGACTGCACCGTGATGATCGGTGTGGGTAGCTCGCCATTGTAATAATCGGCGTTCAAAGCGTTATAGATGTGTTCCAACTGGCTGACGGCTCTGCTCATTTTTGTGGTTTGCTTCATTTTTTATAACCTCCATAGTAAGTAAGTGGTGGATTGTCCGCAAGCGCGGCGCGCGCTTGCCTTACTTACCGCAAACACAGTCTATTACGCCTGTCAGGGATGGCCCTTTGGGCCACTTGCCAGAATATTTTTCACAAAAATATTCAGTCCTTGACGGGTGGAATCGACTGTGGTATGGAGGAATATGGGACTGGAGTCGGATGACGCCTAGTCCGCTCAGAGGAGACAGTCGGCTGTTTCAAAATTTCTCACGGTGAGAAATTTGCCTTCTGACCGTCACTACATACGCACGGAGTTCCCATGCAGAGATTTCTCACGGTGAGAAAAATAGTTTTTTTGAGCCGTACACTTCAACTCCCACGTCGGGTACCCGGACAGCCCGCAAACCGTTGATATATCTCACTTTCCAGCCCATAATATTTCAGCATAGGTCTTGACTCTGCATGAAGCCTGTTGTATAATAAATACAAAGGTTCTTGGGATAGGAACCGACTTTAAGTATTTTTGAGCCCTGGCAGTTATTTATTTGAACCACATAGGACGCTTATACCCATTTTCAGGATATAGGTGTCCTTTTTATTTTTCTATATCGAACGACACAAATACAAGATGACCGCCATTTTGCGGTCATGACAGACATCCCGAACGAGTGCCGTGCGGGTTACGGGGAAAGAAACACACGGATACACAGTATCAGACAACGTCGTAACAATATCATATCAGAAGATCTGCTACACCTCCGGCAGATCATACGTCGTAATACTTTTGGCTGCACGGCTTTTCTACACACTGCGATCACAATCACAGTGTTCTGTCACTCTCAAAGGAGGATGTATTTGAGAATGAGTACTTTTCCAGGCACAATGAATGACCTGCTTGACAGCCGGGGTGTAACTCGGGCTGATGTCGCCAAGGCAACTGGTGTCTCCGAAGCAACCCTGTATCGCATGACAGATCGATCCAAACCCAACTACCAGCCCAAAGAGGAAACGCTGTATGCAGTGGCTATCTTTCTGGGGCTGAACGACGCTGAATGGGACTGGCTGTTCCGTGTCGCCTACCCGAAAAAGCACCTTCTTGCCGAGGCAAGGAGGATGGGGTACAGTGTATCGGAGACGGAGACCTTGCTGTACGAGCATGGCTTCGACTCCATCACAAACGATTGACGCTATACCTGATCTCAAAGCACACTGTCTTCACGGGCAGTGTGCTTTTTCAGTTTTCTCACTCATGAAAGGACACCTACAGTGGAAACCCTTATAATTAGGGCTTGAATTGTCAAGTCAAGTGCAACAGAGTATCGAAGAAAACTTCAAAGGGGG
>JAJQBY010000077.1 GCA_021203045.1 Oscillospiraceae bacterium
GGACGACCTTATCCCAAAACTCGTGCTTTATGTAGGTAATAGACTGGAAATCATCCGCGATTCCGGCGCTGTTCACCAGCACATCCAGTCTGCCAACTCCAACTGCACTTTCCCCGGCGTGGGCCTTTATGTAGCGGCCAATAAGGTCTATATTACCAATGCCCTAATCGAGACCACCGGCACCCACCGCCCGGCTCTGTATACTGCTACGGATGATGATGCCAACGGTGCGGTGGATCAGCAAACAACAGTGGTTCTGACAAATTCTGTCCTGATGGGCTGGGGTTCTGAAGGTGATGGTTCCTCTGCCCCGGCCTTTACTGGTATGTACGGTTCTGCACGGCCTACCCTTCTAATGGTGACATTTATTTCTATAACTCCGCCATATACAGCAGTGACTGGGGTGCTTATGCGCTAGATCAGGCTTCCGGCACCCACCTGTATATTGTGAACAGCTACAGCATCAACACTGTGGGCGGATACGGTGTTTATTCCCTGGGAGCGGACAACACTGTCTGGATGTACGGCGCCAAGAGTGTCAGCGCTCAGTATGGTACCATCCTTTGCGCCCAGGGCAGCATTTATATGGACAATGTGGACGCGGCCTATGAGACCCAGGAGATCACCGTCACTGCCGGCTCCGACGCGACGGAGACCACCTTCACCGCCGACGCCATGGCCGAGTATGACGGCGTCATCGACGAGGCCGATTACCTGATCGCCGACGGTAACTGCTTCATTGCCGGCTCCTTGAATGCCGTGTCCTTCACGGCGGATGTTTCCGGGCAGAATCTGGACAGCCATCTAATCTGCAACGGGACGTATTTCTCAACCCTGGATGAGGATGTGGCGGACGAGGACGGAAACCTCCTAACTGACGTTATGGAGTTCAACGCCCTGTCCTATCTGGTGGACTACAGCGCCATCACCAACGGCGCACCCTATTTCTTCTTCAACCACATCGACGGCTCCACCCTCTGCTACCGCAGTGTGAATAACGAGACCGTCCTGACCAACTGTGTCCTGGAATCCAAGACCGGCGTGGTCATCCAGTCCGTCCTGGGCTATGACTCCTCTGCCAGCGGCATCAACGTGGCCGACGGCACCGAGTATGTGGGCCTGGACATCACCCTGGCCGATATGACCGTCACTGGCGATATTTTGCACGAGGACTATCAGCGCAAGATGGTGCTGACTCTCTCCGGCACGGAGCTGACCGGTGCCATCGTCACCGGCACTCTGGCCAACTGGAATGAGAACATCGAGGCCGAGATTGCCGAGGCCTGGGAGTCCATCGACCCCAACGTGGACGCTGAGCGCACCGTGGGCGAGGTGGCCGAGGAGGCCGGCATCTCCATGGAGAACACCATCGCCACCCTGGAGAAGAACGACACCTATGAGTCCTTCTGGGGCGTGCGCCTGACATTGGCGGACGAGTCCGTCTGGACCGTCACTGGCACCTCCAGCCTGGCCGAGCTGACCGTCGAGGAGGGCAGCGTCATCCAGGCCGCTGACGGCGCGCAGATCGCCATTTACGTGGACGTGGACATGGACAACGCCATGACCGAGTATGACGTGACCACCGGCACCCAGGTGGACGAGCTGACCGCGGGCACCTATGAGAACGTGGTCATCGTCGTCACCGAAGGCGCTGCCGCATCCGGGGAAGCCTCCGGCGACGGCCTGGGAGACAATCCTCCCGACGGCCTGGGCGGCGGCTCTTTGGGCGACCCCATGAAGTGAGTTGCCTGCGGACACGAAGAACGCGTTAAAGGTATTAAAAAGGTAACACAAACACGCCAGGGCAATCGCTCTGGCGTGTTTGTTCTTTTATCTGTTACATTTTATCAGGACAAATTTGAAAAATTGGTACACTCAGATATTGAAGCGCTTCCGGCGGACGACGATATACATTATTATTGCCATAATAGCGGCACAGGCAGCGCTCAGCAGGAAACGGGGGCCGACGGCCTCGCTGCCAGATATAACACGGGCTGCCGCCGTCAGTACGGGGGCGCAGAAGCCACCCAAGTTGGAAAAGGCCGTAATAAGCGCCATACCGAAGGTCACGTTCGACCCGGAGCAGGTGGCAGCATCTGTCAGCACACGGGCCATCACAAAGCCCAGGGATGCGCCGCCTATTACACAGCCCAGATATACCTGCCACAGCCCGGCGGCGGTACCGCATACGATCTGCCCCGCCACCATCAAGGCAAAGCCGATAGCGTATACATACCGACCCACCCGGCTGACCACCCGGCCATAGAGGATTCCGCCGACCACGCCCATCAGCAGCAGAATTGTTGTAGCCGTGCCGGATTGAGCCGCTGTGCCGATTTCTTTTTCCGCCAGATACAGGCTCATATTCACCGGGAAGGTATTATACAGCATAGTTGCCAGCAGGGCCAGAACGCAGCAGAAGGCCAGCGGACCATACCTGGGCTTTTCCTGTCCGATGGAGGTCTCCCCCGCTGCGGCCTGCTGCCGCCCGGCGTCCCTCGGCAGGCACAGGAGGGATAGAATCAGCCCCGGTAGCGCCACCAGATAGACCAGATAATTCAGGCTCCAATGAATCTCCGCCAAAAGGCCGCCGAAGAAGGTCATCAGCATAGCCCCCACGCTGGCCGCGCTGGAAAGCCAGCCCATGACGCTGTCCTGCCGCGCAGGGCTTACACAGTCGGATATAAGGCTGGTAGCAATGGGTATCACAAGGCCGATGCCCGCTCCCATCAGCACCGCCCAAATGTACAGCACCGGCAGGGAGCCGTGGAACGCCAGGCTCAGCAGACCGCTGGCACAGAAAAGGGCACCTCCCTGTGCGGTCAGGTACTTTTTCGGCACCCGCTCCGCCAGCTTCCCCGCCAGAAGGCTGACCGGGATGACGATAAGGCTGGGAAAGGTCATCAGAAACTGCACCGCCGACGTCCCTGCTTGAGGAAACGCCTCCACCAGCTCTGCAATGATGGGCGAGATGCCGTTTGCTCCCATCTGCATCACTTCCAGGGCCAGGATGGCTGCAATAATCCAGGATTCCTTCTTTTTCATAGCTCTGTTTCCTTTGCTCTTAATAATGATATGGCAGCCGGGGTGAAGCTGTCCGTAATTTTTCCGCCTCGCACCCACTGCCGCAGCTCATCTGACGACAGAAATGAGACCTCCATCCTCACTCCGGAGCATTCCGAATTTTCCGCAAAATCGTCTGTACCCCGGTATTACGATCACTGGTAAAGGTCGCGGCCAACTCCGTTTCCTGAAATAGACGAACCGGCAATGCCGAAATCTCCGTGACGTTTTCTCCGTCAAACAATTCCCGCAAAATCTGCAATACACCCCTGAGAATCAGGGTGTCCGAATCCGCTAGTATAAAAAGGCGGCCATTTTCCGTCCGAGTATAGAGCCACACCTGAGACTGGCAGCCGGGAACCAAAGCCGCCGGGGTTTTCATTTCCTCCGGCAACGGCGTAAGCTGCTGGGCCTTGACAATCAGGTAGCTGTATTGGTCGAAGCAGTCTCCCAGGGCATTTATATTTTGAATCATAAGCTCCTGCTTTTCCGCAAGGGTCATCATCTCTGCTGCCCCCCTTAGTACGGGATTTATCCGCTTTAAGGCGTCTTCTAATCGGTTGATTTCTTCCATGGTATTGTAAAAAGCCGGAGAGGCCCGCAGCACATGATGAACGCCGAAGGATTCTACCAGCGGCTGAGCGCACATATGTCCGGTACGCACGGCGATGCCCAGGGTGTCCAGCATGACCCCCAAGTCAAAGGGGTGTATGCTCTCAGCGTAAAAGCTGACGGCGCCCGTTCTGCGCCTGGGTGTACCCAACACCGTTATACCGGGGATGAGAGACAGGGACTGCACCAGCGCAGTGGTAAGCTGCTCCTCCCAGCGGGCGATGCTCTCCGGCCCCAGCGCTGTCAGGTACTCCAAGGCCGCACCCAGGCTGATGGCACCCACATAATGAGGGGTTCCCGCCTCAAAGCACTGCGGCGGCATACCCCAGGTGCTACTGCGGTAGTCGGTATGTCCCACCATGCCCCCGCCGAAGCGGACGGGGGCAAGCGCTTTCAATAAGGAGCGCTTGCCATACAGCACCCCAATGCCTGTCAGTGCACCCAGCTTATGCCCAGAAAAGGCCAGAAAATCGCAGTCCAGGGCGGTCACGTCTGTAACGCCCAGCTTCATGCCCTGGGCGCCGTCGATAACGGTCAGTGCCCCGGCGGCATGGGCCAGAGCGGTAATTTTATCCACGGGGTTGACAGCCCCGGTGACATTGGAGACCCAAGCCGCCGCCACGAGAAAGGTGTCCCGCTGCAAAAGCTGCTCCAGAGCCTCCAGATTCAAGTCACCCTGACTATCCAGGGGGATAATCTCCAAATCGGCCCCAGTGCGGCGGCTCATCTCCTGCCATGGAATCAAATTCGAGTGATGTTCCATGGCGGAGACCAGGATCTGCTGTCCGGGCCGGATTCTGTCCTCCAGCATCCGCGCCAGCATATTGATGGAATCGGTAGTACCGGCGGTGAAGATGATCTCATCGGTATCGGCGCCGATAAAACGGGCTACCGTCTCCCGTGCGGTCTCCATGGCGTTCGTAGATGCCTGGCTGAGGGCATGTACGCCCCGGTGGACGTTGGCGTTATCCCTATCATAATGGGAGCGTATCCTCTCCTGTACAGGGACAGGCATTTGCAGCGTAGCCGCATTGTCCAGATAGACCAGGGGATAGCCATGCCGTTTTGTGTTTAAAATCGGAAAATCCTTTCGGATCTCTGTTACACTGAATGTTTTATCCATTCATTCTCCTCTTTCCCAGGAAACCCGTACTCTTTTCCTGGTCTGAACGATCACTGCCGCGAGCTGAGGTATAGTATCCGCCTCCGCCACCGCGTCCGGGTCCAGCTTTGCACCGATCAGCTTTCCCACCGCCATAGCCAGCAGCACTTTTTTGATAAGGCCGGAGGAAGCGGTCGTACATCCCGCAGATTTTTCCTGAAATACAATGCCTGCCTTCTGGAACCCAGCCATTTTTGCGGTACTTGTGTCCCCTAATACGACCAGATTATCGGTATTCAACTCATTCGGCTCCAGGAAATACTTGCAGCAGAGAAAGTCACGCAACAGCGCTTCTATTTCCGCATCGGACGCTGTGGAAAAGGAGGAAGCAATGGCCTCCTCCTTTTGCCGCTTTGCGGACAAAGCCCGGTCAAATTCCCCCTGCGTCATGCGGTGACCACGTTCAGTCCCAGCAGCTCGCCAAGCTCTACGATCTGGTCAAAGCAATCTGCCATCACCATGGGTACATGATTGCCCACATCGCACTGCTTACGGAAGAAATCCTTGCTGTCCTTGACGGAGAAAAGAACGCCCTGCGTGCAGCCACTCATGGTTTCGCCGGTGCCGGCTATGACGGTACCTCTCGCTACAAACAGAGTTTTGGCATCGGGAGATACTCTGGCCATGGTAAGCGTTTGGCCTTTGTCCTGCCGGAAATCATGACGCATGGTCGGCCCCCAGCCACTGGCGGTGTAGTTGCGGATGTCATAGGCAAGCGGTGCGGCGTTATAGCCCCGCATCTGTAGGTTGATGGAGGAGTGATAGGTGATGATCAGATTGTCCCGCTCCACCTTCATGGCGTTTACCTTCTCCTGAAGGTCGTTGGAAGGCGCCATGAAGGTGGAGACGGTTTTTCCGTCCGCCTCGTAGTACAGCGGTACGCAGTTGCCCATATAGGCTCCGGCCTTGGCGGCGGCGGACAGCATAATCTGGGCGATCAGGCCGGGGATATCGTACTCGCAGGCAGAGGAGATTCCCTCGCCGTTCAAAAGAGAATGGGCAAAGCAGGGCGTCATATGCTCCTGGTTCAGCCGGGTGGTGGCACACATCTCCGGGCAGGGAGCGGAAAAGGCGTTGCACTCATAGTGTTCCATAAATTTTTTCGCCGTGGCGTAAAACCGCAGGCCGTTGACCACCTCCTCCCTGGAGACATTGCAAAAGCCGGCGCCTGCAATCAGCTCATCTGCCTTGGCCTCCCATTCTGCCCTGTCCTGCACCGTGAAGGCCATTGGCGTGCGGGTGGGCAGCGTGGGACAGGGCGTACCCTCCATATGGGACTGGTCAAGGAACTCATGCACATCAACACAGGTATAGCTGCAGCCAAAGACCTTACAGGCTTCGTCAATGTTGATAAAGCCGTCGCAGGCGGAAACCAGCGCAGAGTTGGTGAACCCGCGGGTGACCAGCAACAGCTTGCTCTTTTGGAGAACCTTGCGGAGCCAGTAAGCCTGCATTTTGACCACCGTCTCCTCCCAGGTCATCTCAGAGACACATTCAAAGCCTCTGGCCCGGAGCATGGCGGGCACCTGGGTCTTATCGCAGCACTCCTGAAGGCAGATGAAGGGCTTCTTCGTCCGGGAGACCAGCTCCAGCACCATGGGGTAGGTGCGGCCTATGGAGGTGAAAAGATATACGTCAGCCCTGGCGTCGTTTTTGGTCAGCTCTGCCATCATTGCCTCTGTCACTTCGAAGCTCTCGGTGATCTCATAGCTGACCGGCTCCAGCATTTCAAAATTCTCCTCCGGCACGATGTATTTTTCCAGATTTTCACGAAAGGCCCGGAAACCATCTGCCCCCACCATACGGTCAAATTCCAGCGTCAGGGACTCCCCTTCCCCAAAACGACAGGGACCCTCGAACACATATTCATGCACCATGATCCCGATGACCGGCTGAATGACCAGCTTCACGTCCTTTGCTTTGTTGATTGCCATAGATG
>JAJQBY010000135.1 GCA_021203045.1 Oscillospiraceae bacterium
ATTTTATAGGAGCCGTGGTATACTTCCACCGTGGATATACCAGTGGATGAAATCGACTAACATGATCCCCAAAAATTTTATAAAGGAGAACACACAAAATGAAAAAGACTATTGCACTGCTTCTTGCGCTTGTGATGGTGTTTGCTCTGGCTGCCTGCAGCAGCTCTGACGACGCCGAGGAGACCACTGAGGTCGAGGAGACCGTTGAGGAGACTACTGAGGAGACTGCCGAGGCTGAGGCTCCCACCGATGAGGAGGTCACTGAGGCTGAGGGTGAGACCTCTGACGCTGGCGACGCCTCCGGCGAGGCTTCCGGTGAGGCTTCCGGTGAAGTCGGCGCTGAGGCGTCCGGCGAAGGCTCCGGTGAGATGGCTCCCTCCTCCGGTGAGTTTGAGATCACCGTGGACGGCGTGACCGGCATTGCTACTTATGAGGATGTCGAGGACGGCGGCGACGAGGCCACCAAGACCTTCCTGATCACCTTCAACGGCGAGGAGATTACCGGCTCCATCAACATGGGCGTCTGGACTGCTGACGACGCGGATTATCAGGCTATTGTTGACGCCGTGCAGGAGGCCTTCGAGGCTGAGAACGGCACCGGCGGTTCCGGCGAGGCTGCCGGCGAGGTCGAGACCGAGGGCGCTGAGCTCGGCTGATAAAATTCGATATCTTCCGTTTTTCATCCCATCTTTTCTTCTTACGAAACGTGGCTGCCTCCCGTATGGAGCAGCCACGTTTTGTTACATCTGTCGATGATTTATTTGCGAGGCAAAAAGAATGCGGTATCAGTGCATTTCCCGGTGAAATATGGTATAATTTTCCCGGAATAAACGACATGACGGCAGGAGGGACAGACCATGAAGGTTTTGCACATCGGAAAAAAGGGGAACATGGAGCGCTATTCCGCCCGGGACAGCTTTCTTTACCGGTTGGAGACGGCGGATGCCTATATGGGCCTTGCCACAGAGGAATATCTGGCCCTGGCGTGGGACGCGGATTTCATCGTGGCGGATGCGGTGGCGCATATTCCGGCGGCGCTGATGGACGGTATGCCCCGGCTGCGCGTGATACACTCCGAGGGAGTGGCCTATAACGGCATCGATCTCCAGGCGGCCAAGGAGCGGGGCATCTATGTGTGCAACTGCCGGGGGGCCAACGCCCATGCGGTGGCGGAGCAGGCAATCCTTCTCATGCTTGGCATGCTCCGGGATGTGAAGGAAAACGACCGGGCCGTCCGGGAGGGACGTCAGATCGCCGTCAAGGAGGGTTATATGCAGCGGGGCGACCTGCGGGAGCTTGCCGACTGCACCGTGGGCCTGGTGGGGTTCGGAAGCATCGCCCGGTGCACGGCGGCGCTTTTGCAGGCCCATGGGGTGGAGCGCATTTATTATTATAAGACCTCCCCGCTCTCTCAGCAGGAGGAGGAGCGGCTGGGCGTGCGGTATCTGCCCCTGGAGGAGCTTTTAAGGGAGAGCGACATCGTGAGCCTTCATCTTCCCGTGAATCAGCACACGATGGGCATCGCGGGCCGGGAATTTTTCCGTGCTATGAAGGACGGCGCCTATTTTGTGAACACGGCCCGGGGTGAGCTGGTGGATGATGAGGCGCTGACAGAGGCCCTGGCCGGCGATAAGCTCCGCATGGCGGGACTGGATACCCTGGACCTGGAGCCGGTGCAGCCGGATCATCCTCTGCTTCGGCTCCCGGAGGAGCTGGCAGGCCGTATCCTGTTCAGCCCGCATATCGGTGGCATCACCGCCGCCAGCTTCCGCCGGAGCTACGCCATGATCTGGGAGGATATCCAGGCCGCTGCCGAGGGCCGTGTCCCTAAGCGGGTGGTGGCCCCCTGACGGCGGAGAGATCAGTGGTTGCTGAAAATAATCAGCTTATCCCGGTCTGTTAGCTCCAGCCATAGCTCGTCCTGCCGGCCGGTGAACAGGATGGTGCTTCCCTCTCCGTCCACATAGCCGATCACCAGAGCCTTGTTGTCCGGCGGGCAGGCGTTGTATATTCCGCGTATCAGCTGGGCGGCGGTGCACCGGCCGGGCAGGGCGGCCAGAAATTCCGCCGCAGGCTTTATATAGAGCTCCTTGCTCTCATAGGTCTCCGCGTCCTCCTCGTCATAGGTGAGGATATCGCAGTAAAACTCATACAGCGCTTCCTTTTCGCTGATCTGGGTGACCATCTTGCTGATATAGCGATTGCTGATGACCACGTTGTTGGCGCTGAAATCGTGGACCACATCGTAGTTCTTCGGGTTAAGGATCTCCACGATGATGTCTATCCGCCCGGGGTCAAAGGCGCTGTCCCCGGCGGCCCGGGACGCGAGGATGTCCCGCACGAAAATAAGATAGGCCAGCGCGCCGGCGTCGATGGACTCCGGACGGGCGTTGTCGTCTGAGAGAATCAGGATGCTCACCTGGCCGGGGTTGGCATCCAGGAAGGCGTTGATCGCTCCGGCGATCTTTTCGCTTTCAAATACATCCGCCTCCACCACCTGGCGCACATAGGGATAGGCCTGGTAAAAGCTCCGCTTTTCCAGGCTTTTTTTGTCGTCTATCATCAGCAGATTCAGAATCTCCGAGCCGTCCCCGGGGGTCCATTCTCCCCGGAAGGCTTCGAAGCCCTTCATCAGCTCCATGCTCTTGGAATTGTGGCCGATGATGATAACGTTTTTCGTGCTGAGCCAGTAATCCGGATTCAGCTGTATATCCAGCTCCTGGCAGGGGGCGGAGCAGAGCTTTTCCGCATCCTCCTCCTGATCGGCTATGTAGAAGGCCTCCGGCCCGGTTTTGGTCATCATGGCGGTCATGGGGATGGCGCAGTCGTGCCCGGCGAGATAACGGGAGATGTCCTCCGTCTCGTTCCAATCCCCATGATAGGGCTGGCAGAAAAACTCCGCGCCCTTATTGGAAAACAGGGTGCTGTATACCGCGTTCAGCTCCGGCATGACGGAGAACTGGGACAGGAGCTGGCCCAATATCTTGTTGACCGGGACGGGGATAATGTTGCACTTTCCCAGCTTTTCCTTGTGAAGGATGACCTTGTCCACCAGCTGATGCGTCCACAGATTCTCCACCTCCACAACGATGGTCTGATCGTCTGCCGAGGCGGCGGAGGCGGTGAATTCCGCCACCTGCACCAGGGTCTTTACCGTGTTGGAATTGCCGTATTCCTGTTCCTCCCGGTGCTCGCGGTATTCGTATTTGCACATGGTGTTCTGGTAATCGCTGCTGAGGATGATGATATTTTTCGCGGTGAGGATGGATATATCCGTGAGCTGCTTGGTGGAAAACGTCTCCCCCTCCCGGACGATGACGGTGAGCCGGTTTTTTACGTTTTCCCGGTGGACCGTATCGGAGAGCCGGTCGTTCAGCTCCCGTTCCACGGCCTCCGCTCCCTCGTTCACGAGGATGACGATGACCTCCTTTTTCCCGGTATAGAGCAGGTCGTTTACGATCTCCGATGCCCGGGAGTTCCAGTTCAGGATGACCGTGTGTCCGGAGATACGCAGCGCCCGGCGGCCGGACTGGGAATTCTCGATGAAGTTCGATATGGCGTTCGTCACATAGCCTATCACCGCGCCGGTGAAGGTGATCATGCCGATGATGACCGTGAGCATACATACGATGACCAGGCCCACGCCGGCCTCCCCAACATCTGCGATCACATAGGAGATGCACCCGGCGTCCAGGATCATGCTGATCGTATAGAACACGGACACCCAGAAGCCGGAGCTTTCCAGGGAGGAGGGTGCCAGGGCGGATATGATGAGCGCCGACACGGCGAACAGCAGGATATTCAGAAGAAGGATACCCAGCAAAATTGCCAGCGCCGGTGTTTTGACCACAAAAATATTCAGCTTTTCCCGCAGTTTTTTCATGTTTTTCTCTCTCTTTGCTTTCTCTCTTGTGTTTATACATGGAACAGGCCGCATCAAAACGCTGTGACGCTGTTTGATGCGGCCTGATAGGTCATGCCATTATCTGTTCCGGATTGCCGCTTGCGCCGCCGACAGTCTTGCGATGGGGACGCGGTAGGGGGAGCAGGAGACATAGTCCAGTCCCACCCGGTGGAAGAAGTCGATGGAGTTGGGCTCGCCGCCGTGCTCGCCGCAGATGCCCATGTGCATATCCGGGCGGACCTGGTGGCCCAGACGGACGCCCTCCTCGACCAGACGGCCGGTGCCCATCTCATCGATGCGCTCGAATGGGTCGTGCTCCAGAATCTTCTTGTCCAGATATACCGGCAGGAACCGGCCAGCGTCGTCCCGGCTGAGGCCGAAGCTCATCTGGGTCAGGTCGTTGGTGCCGAAGGAGAAGAACTCTGCCTCCTGGGCGATGCGGTCCGCGGACATGGCCGCCCGGGGGATCTCGATCATGGTGCCGACCTTATAGGGCAGCTCCAGCCCGGACTGCGCGATGATGGGATCGGCGGTGTCCTTTATCAGCTTCTTCATATAGGAGATCTCGCCCTTGGAGGATACCAGCGGTACCATGATCTCCGCTTCTACGGTGACGCCGGTCTCCCTGGTCACGTTTATGGCCGCCTTGATGATGGCCTGTGTCTGCATCTGGGCGATTTCCGGGTACAGAATGGGCAGACGGCAGCCCCGCAGGCCCATCATGGGGTTCACCTCATGGAGGGAACGGACGATGGATTTGAGCTCCTCAAAGGGAATGTCCATCTGCTCGGACAGCACCTTCAGCTCCGGGTCCTCCGCAGGGAGGAACTCATGGAGAGGGGGGTCCAGCAGCCGGATAGTGACAGGCTTGCCGGTCATGACCCGGAACAGACCCTCAAAATCGCCCCGCTGCATGGGCAGCAGCTTATCCAGCGCCTGACGGCGGCGTTCCTCGTCCGGAGCTACGATCATCTGCCGCATGATGAAGATACGGTCGGGATCAAAGAACATGTGCTCCGTCCGGCACAGGCCGATGCCCTCCGCGCCGAAGTCCAGCGCGGTCTGCGCGTCCACAGGGGTATCGGCGTTGGCGCGCACGCCCAGACGGCGTATCTCATCCGCCCAGCCCATGACGGTGGCGAACTGACCGGCCATTTCCGCCGGAACGGTGGGGATCTTACCGGCATACACGTTGCCGGTAGAACCGTCGATGGACATGAAATCGCCCTCTTGGATGGTAACATCGCCTATGCGAAGATAATGCTCGCTCTCAAAGATGCGCAGATCGCCGCAGCCCGCCACGCAGCAGGAGCCGATCTGCCGGGCCACCACCGCCGCGTGGCTGGTGCGGCCGCCGTGAGCGGTCAGGATGCCCTCTGCGGCGTTCATGCCCTCCACGTCCTCGGCGCTGGTCTCGTTGCGGACCAGCAGAACGGGGCCGTCCTTGCTCCGGGCGATGGCCTCCTCCGCGGTGAAGTACACCGCGCCGCAGGCGGCGCCGGGGGAAGCGGGCAGACCCTTTGCCAGGGGTGTCGCATCCCGCAGGGCGGCGGGGTCGAAGAAGGGGTGCAGCAGAGCGTCCAGCTGCTGGGGCTCCAGCTTCATGATGGCCTCCTCCTTGGTGCAGAGGCCCTCCTCCACCATGTCTACGGCGATCTTCATGGCTGCCTGGGCGGAGCGCTTGCCGTTGCGGGTCTGGAGCATGAACAGCTGGCCGCGCTCAATGGTGAACTCCATATCCTGCATGTCCTTATAGTGCTGCTCCAGCCGGTGAGCTACATCTGCGAACTGGGTGTATACCGCCGGCATGATCTCCGCCAGCTTATCTATGCTCTCCGGGGTGCGGATGCCGGCCACCACGTCCTCGCCCTGGGCGTTGATGAGGAACTCGCCGTAAAGCTTTGCCTCGCCGGTGGCAGGGTCGCGGGTGAAGGCCACGCCGGTGCCGGAGTCATTGCCCATGTTGCCGAAGGCCATGCGCTGCACGTTCACTGCGGTGCCCCAGCTGTAGGGGATGCTGTACATCCGGCGATAGGCGTTGGCCCGGTCATTGTCCCAGCTGCGGAACACGGCCTTGACCGCGTTTGTCAGCTGCTCCCGGGGGTCCTGGGGGAAGTCCTGGCCCAGGCTGCTCTTATAGTAGTCTTTATAAAGCTCTACCAGCTCCTTCAGATTCTCGGCGGAGAGCTCGGAATCCAGCTTCACGCCGGCCTTTGTACGGATGCCGGCCAGCATTTCCTCAAATTTGTCGTGGCTCAGCCCCATGACCACATCGCCGTACATCTGGATGAACCGGCGGTAGTTGTCATAGGCCCAGCGGGGATTGCCGCTCTGGGCGGCCAGGGATTCCGCCACCTGGTCGTTGATGCCCAGGTTCAGGATGGTGTCCATCATGCCGGGCATGGAGACCCGTGCGCCGGAGCGGACGCTGACCAGCAGGGGCGCGTCCGGATCGCCGAATTTCTTGCCGGTCTGAGCCTCCAGCTGGGAGACGTTGGCCATGATCTCCTCCAGAATATCCGGAGCCAGCTCCCGGCCGTCGTCGTAATAGCGGGTGCAGGCCTCCGTGGTGATGGTGAAGCCCTCCGGCACAGGCAGCTGAAGGCCCGTCATCTCCGCCAGGTTCGCGCCCTTGCCGCCGAGAAGCTCCCGCATATTGGCGTTGCCCTCTGAGAAACGGTAGACGTATTTCATGAAAAAACCTCCTGTATCTGTTGTTTTCCTTCCCTTTTCCAAACGGGTACGGGGAAATGAAAATTTAGTCGAAAAAAATGTTTATTTTTGTGGAATAGTGTGGTATATATATAATATAT
>JAJQBY010000133.1 GCA_021203045.1 Oscillospiraceae bacterium
GCACCTCCAGCCCGTCAAAATCCATGACGCTGGTTTTGGTGCACATGGTCACATCCAGCTCATTGGATTGGAGCCACTGCCGTAAGACGCAGAAGGTGCCACATTCAAAATGCAACTCTGCCTGGGGATATTGCCGGAGCACCACAGCCCGGAACTGACGCAACTCTTCGCTCATATCCCAACCCGCGCCGATGCCAACCCGCAGGCGCAGGGTGTCATGGCTCGCCAGAGCCCGGGCCGCTGTTCGTGCGGCCTCTACGCTCCTGGCTGCACCCTGGAAGCTTTCCCGGAACAGGATACCTGCCGGAGTGATAGTGATACGGTTCTTCTGCCGTCGGTCGAACAGCTTATAACCCAGCTCTGCCTCCAGAAGCTTCACCTGCCGGCTCACAGAGGGCTGGGATACAAACAGGGCCTCTGCTGCCTGAGAAAAGCTCATGCACTCGGCTACCTTCAAAAAGTACTGTATCTGCAAGGATGTCATGGCGCGCCTCCGTTTTTGCACATTATAACCATTTGGCTATATCAAGTCAACGGTTTTGGATATTGGCGGCCTTTTCCGGAGAATGTTATAATCAAATCAAACACGGAGAAAAAGGTGACGGACTTTGAACTATCAGGAAGAATATAAAAGCAAACTCCAGACTCTGGAGGCGGCCCAGAAGTTGATCCGCTCCGGGGACGTGATTGCCGTATCCGGGGCCATTACGGAGCCGGTGGTCTTTCTGGGGCGTTTGCAGGATATCATCCCCCGGCTGGAGGATGTTACCCTTATCAAGAGCAAGGATAACGATTATGAATATCTCCGGGACCCCGCCACCAAGGGCCACGTCCTGACGTTGGGGCACTTCTATCACACGAACTTCCGGGAAGGGCATGAGCTGGGCATCACGTCCTATCTGCCCTCCGATCTGCACAACTATATGCGCCTGCGCACAAATTATAAGCCCAATAACGTGTTCATCGCTAAGGTGACAGACATGGATGAGAACGGTAATTTCCAGATCCCTTATTCTCAGATGTTCGAGCAGGAAGCATATGCCTGCGCTCAAACGGTGATCCTGGAGATTAACCCCCGGTTCCGCCGGGTGCGGGGCGGGGTGGATATCCCCATTGACCGGGTGACATGCTGTTATATCGCGGATTCGCCCCTGCTGACCATTCCCCGCTCGGCCCCAAGCCCTACAGACGAGACCATCGGAGGCTATATCGCTGATATGATACACGACGGGGACTGTTTCCAACTGGGCATTGGTGGTCTGCCGGATACTATCGGGCGGCACCTGTTCGACAAAAACGACCTGGGCATACATTCGGAGGTGTTCTCCTCCACCATGGCCGACCTGATCGAAAATGGCAATGTGACCGGCCGGTATAAGCAGATCGACAGGGGGGAACACATCGCCGCCTTTGCCCTGGGAGATGATCATCTGTATGCCACCCTGTCGGATAATATAGCCTGTCATATCATGCCATCCAGCTATGCCAACGATCCATTCGT
Organism: Oscillospiraceae bacterium; assembly: GCA_021203045.1. Classification (GTDB taxonomy): domain Bacteria; phylum Bacillota; class Clostridia; order Oscillospirales; family Oscillospiraceae; genus CAJOIG01. Next base: position 1,502 of record JAJQBY010000133.1, read on the forward strand.
CATCTCTCAGAATGACAATATGATTTCTGTGAATACCGCTCTGGAGATCGACCTGACCGGTCAGATATGCTCGGAATCCATCGGAGCCGTCCAGTGGAGCGGCACCGGCGGGGCGGCGGATTTCGCCTATGGAGCTCTCCATTCCAAGGGGGGACGGGGCGTAATCGCTCTGGCCTCTACGGCGAAGAAGGGGACTGTCTCACGTATCAAGGCTACTCTGACCCCCGGAGCGGCGGTATCCATTAGCCGGAACCTGGCGGATATTATCGTGACAGAATACGGTGTCGCTTATATGCGGGGGCGTTCCGTGTGGGAGCGGGCGACCCAGCTTATAGAGATCGCCCACCCGGACTTTCGGCCAGGACTGCAGGAGGAAGCGAAAAAGCTGGGATATATTTAAGCTGTGTCCACAGACACTCACATACGGCGCTGAGCGTCTTGAAGATCAAACCATATCATTATTACAGGAGGTACAAGAATCATGGAACCATTAGCAGATTACGTCAAGCTCCCGGAACTGGAGGAGTACAGGGAGTGGTTCAAGGACTTTGCCGATCTCTATCGTGAGGACGGCATTCTCCAGGTCACTTGGCACACCAAGGGTCATCCCATGCACCACAGCGGCATGAGCCATCGCGCCATGAGCCAGCTGACCCGGGTTTTGTCCCTGGGTTGGAAAAACGAAATCATCATTTTCACCCACATCGGTGACAGCTGGATGACGGAATCCGACCCCAACGGCTGGGACACTTATTCCCAGCTCCCCACCGAGCGATTCCAGCACCAGTATTTCGATGACACCAATCTGATTAAAAACATGGTCTTTGACCTGGATGTACCCACCATCGGGGCCATCCCCGGCCCTGGCTTCCACTGGGATTCTGCCATGCTGTGTGATGTGACCATCGCCTCGGAGGATACCTGGATGGAGGTGCCACACGCTCACGGCGGTCTTGTCCCCGGGGACGGCATGGGCCTGATGGCCCAGCACTATTTCGGTACCAAGCGGGGCAACTATTATATGATGACCACACGCCAGTTTACTGCCCGGCAGATGCTGGACTGGGGCATGGTCAGCGAGGTAACGCCCAAGGATAAGGTCATGGACCGGGCCTGGGAGATCGCCCGTATGTGGAAAACTATGCCCTATGAGAACAGGACCATCATGTCAAATCTGGCCAAGCGGCCTTTGAAGAAGCTGTTCGTGGAGGACCTGAAGCTGCACACGGTTTCTGAGCAGTATGGCTCTCTCCTTCGCGTCGCTGCCGGAGACCTGGGGGATGAAAACTCTGCCCAGCAGGATGAGAAATACATCTCCCGTACCAACGACTGGCGCTATACCTACGACCATATGCAGCAGCCACCCACCTGCGAGACCTGGGAGGCCTTCCGCAAGGAGCCGATCAAGTGGTTCAAAAAGGTGGAGGCAGGGGAGGAGACCAACCCCTATGCCGATGAGGTCAAGACTCCTTATCGTCCCAAGGCGAAATAGGATATATACCAATGAATGCAAAAGGGAGGTCCCCAGAAAGGGGCCTCCTTTTTTGATTAATCGGCAGAGACAGTCAGGGTGTGTCGTATAACCGGGGGGAGAAATCAGTAAAAACAATATGTATCTGCTCCAGCAGGGCTGTCAGGGTCGGACGCTCCGGGTCCGGTCCGTGGCATACAAGCTCGAAGCCCCGTCCGCAGGTGCGGGTATAAAGGCCGGTCTCGTGGAATCCGCTGCGCAGATAGAAGGCCTTGCGCCGTATGCGCTGGGCGTTGTTTTCCGCAGCCTCGTCCACCGGCTCGAAATCCAGGGCGATGGGCAAGCCCTCATATCGCCGGAACAGGGCCTTCAGCGCGGCGGTGCCATAGCCTCTGGCACGGAGCTCGCCGGAGACGGCGAAAAAGAGCAGATATCCGCAGTGCTGATTTTTCAGAAGCATCATAAAGCCGATCAGACGGTCTTCTTCGTATAGCCCCAGCAGCTCTGCGCCGGGCTGCCGGGCCAGATCGAACAGCTGCGGTGTCTCTACCCGCTCCCATGCGGGGAAGGCCTCCCGGTTTATGCTGTCCAGCAGCGGATAGTCGGGAGAGCCAGGTTCTATGGCTTTCAGGTCCATAATGCCGTCACATACTGTCCGGTGCGGTGACGCCCAGAATGCCCAAGGCGTTTTCCAGTACGATGCCGGTGTCAGCGGCCAGCAGCAGCCGGGCGCGGACAAGGCTTTCCTCCTCGCCCCGGATGCGGCAGGCGTTATAGAACTTGTGGAACCGGGAGGCCACCTCAGTGGCGTATTTATTGATGCGGGAGGGGTCCAGCTCCTGGGCGGCCTGGCGTATCTCCCCGGGGAAGGAAGCCAGGGCCTTGATAAGCTCCCGCTCCTGCGGGGCGGTCAGCAGGGAGGCGTCCGCCTTTTCTGCGGGCCTGTATCCATCCTCTGCCAGCAGAGACAGGAGGGACTGGATGCGGGCGTGGGCGTACTGGACATAATAGACCGGGTTTTCGCTGTCCTGCCGCACGGCCAGGTCGAGGTCAAATTCCAGATGGCTGCCGGGGCTGGCGTTGAAGAAATACCGGCAGGGGTCGCGGCCGATCTCGTCCATCAGGTCGGCCAGGGTCAGGGCCTTGCCCGTCCGCTTGGAGACCTTTACCGTCTCCCCGTTGCGGGTCAGACGCACCATCTGCATGATGAGGAAGTCCAGCGCCCGGCCGTTCAGTCCCAGCTCCGGGCAGGTCATGGTGGAGCCGAAGCGGATGGCGTGACCGTGGTGATCGGCACCCCAGACGTCTATGACCCGGTCAAAGCCCCGTTCCACGAATTTGTTCCGGTGATAGGCGATATCCACGGCGTAGTAGGTCCAGGTGCCGTCCGCCCGGCGCATGCACTCGTCCTTGTCCGCGCCAAAGTCTGTATTTTTCAGCCAGAGCTGACCGTCCTTCTCATAGGTATGGCCCGCCTGGGTGAGAATATCGATGGTCTCGGCCACATAGCCGGAGTCGTGCAGCTCCGTTTCCAGAAACCAGCGGTCGAAGCGTATGCCGTAGCGCTCCAGGTCGTCCCGCATACGCTGGATGTTTTTGGGAATGCCGTAGTCGATGAACGCCTTCTGCCGCTCCTGGGCGGGCATATGGAGATATTTGTCCCCCTCGGCGTCGTATATCTCCTGGGCCATGGCGCGGATATCGTCTCCATGATAGCCGTTATCGGGGAACTCCACCGCATCCTCGCCCTGGATGATCTGAAGATACCGGGCTTCCACGGAGCGGCCGAAAAGCTCCACCTGATGGCCGGCGTTGTTCACATAGAACTCCCGCCATACGTCCCATCCGGCCCAGTCCAGCACGGAGGCCATGGTGTCTCCCAGAACGCCGCCCCGGGCGTTGCCGATGGTCATGGGACCGGTGGGGTTTGCGGAGACGAATTCCACCATGACCCGCTTGCCGTTGCGCTCATCGGCCCGGCCATAGGCCGCGCCCTCTGCCGCGACAGCATCCAGCACGGCGGAATACCAGCTGTCTCCCAGACGGAAATTCAAAAACCCGGGACCCGCGGTCTCTGCGCCGGTATACCAGGCGCCCTCCAGGGACAGGCCGGAGAGAATATCCTCTGCCAGCTTCCGGGGAGCCATACCGGCGGCCTTGGCTCCCGCCATGGCGTGATTTGCGGCGAGGTCGCCGTTTTGAGTGTTTTTGGGGATGCTCACAGATCCGGGCGTCTGGGCCAGGGCTGGAGCTGCGGCGCGGATGAGCCCGTCTATCCCACGCTTAGCCTGTTCAATAAGGTCTGCCATGTCTGCTCTCTTTCACATTGATTTTGAAAAAATTGCGCCCCATAGGGGTGTTGTTCAGCTCTACGTCGTAATCGATTTCCATATCGCCGCCGTGTTCATCCAGGGATGTCCTAACGCGGTGAGTGTCCACGCCGAAGGCCGCGCAGCCCATGGGCGTGTCGCACAGGACATAATGCTTCTTGCCCGGCTGGAATATCATCTCCGCGGTGGCGCTGCCCTCCCGGCGGAGGATGACCCCCATGGGGCTGATGGAAAAGGTGGTCTGTGTCCCGTCCAGGCCTGTCAGGCTGCTCTCCTCATAGGTGAGGCAGCTGTGTCCGTTTTCAAAGCCATACTGTCCGGCGGTGATGAGGTTGACCTCGTCCCGCTGGCCGGAGGCGTCATGCTGGACGCCGGTGATGGAAATGATCGCGTCTGTCATGTTCATGGTTTTGGTCTGTGTTATTATGTTCTCTATCATATAACATTATCTCCTCTATGACAAGGAAAAGCGGTGTCCTATCAAATAGCTGCGGCTATTGTATCATCAGCGGCGGCGTATGTCAAAGCCGATATTGCAGAAAAACAGTAGCACATTGTGGAATAGTTGTGCTATAATACACATACGAGGAGGTGGGCGGCATTGACTATAGAGCTTACCGACAAGGAATTCAGGCGTTTGCTGGATATGGTATATGTGGGAAACTGGGTCCTCAACTCTGCCCGCGGAGAGGATCGCTTTGAGGATTATGACCTTTTGCAGGAAAAGCTGTTTGCCATATGCCCCAGCCGGGGGATGAAGACCCTGGTGGAGACTTGGCATGGCCATGTGTTCCCCTCCCGCGCCTATGAGGAGGGCGGTATCCATGAGGCCATTGCGGATTATGAGGATGCCGTGTTCTTCGATATCCTGGCGGAGGAGCTGGCCCGCCGGGACATGGAAGGAGAGGGCGCAGACCCGGGCAACGATTCAGAGCTTTTGGACCGGATGGAGGAATATTACAGCGAATTCGAACAGCACGGCCTGGACAATCTGATCGTGGATACGGAATGACTGAACAGCTATAAAAGCTATCTGCCTCTGCGCGGTGATATAGTTCCCTTAGAGTAGACACTCGAAAAAAGCAAAAATTCGAGACTACACTAAGGGGACTATTATTATGGCAAGAAGCAGTCACAAGAACCGAAAATACAGTACTGAAATAAAGATAGCAGCGGTGCAGTCCTATCAGGCAGGAGAGGGAAGCCTTTGAACTGTTTGTAAACAGTATCAGTCTATCAAAGAAAGCATACCCCCTTAGTGAGAGAAGTGGTAAAATAGAAGGACGGGGGTGTAAAAACATGGAGAACTGGAAAAAGGATGCACGGCGGGAGGTCGTGATGATAGACATAGATGCACTGGTACCGCAGGACCACCTGCTGCGGAAGGTGGAGAGGGTCATGG